>CAJOMW010000089.1 GCA_905235695.1 uncultured Clostridia bacterium
GCGATAGGCGTCGGGTGGTCGGGCAGAATGAGGAATCTGTAATCCTCGCCCATAGCCTTGAGGCTGTCCTCGATATAAGCTATGATCTTTTCGTCTATATATTCGATGGATTTTATCTTGTTTGCTATCTCGGCTCTGTGTCCGCACTCGTCGGGAGCTTCAACGTGGACGTAGACGAGGTCGCTTCCGTTTTTAAGCGCATCTACCGCCGCCTTAGCCTTACCCTCAAAATTGGTGTTTATATTTCCCGTCGCGCCCTCTACCTCGATTACGTCCATACCTGCGCAGTAGCCGATTCCCTTTATGAGGTCGACTGCGGATATAACAGCTGCGTTAATGCCGAACTTCTCTTTGAACGAAGCGAGCTGGGGCTTTTTGCCCGGTCCCCATATCCACAGGGAGTTTGCCGGTAGAAGTCCGCGCTTCTTTCTGTCTATGTTGACGGGGTGGTTTTTCAATATCTCATAGCTCTTCTTCATTATTTCAAGATAGGGCTTTCCTACCTCGCCCTTTGGAATATAGTCCTCTATAACACAGCCGAGCACGTCGTGCGGACGTGTAAAGCTGCAGAGCTCGGGGGCGTTCTTCCATATAAGGCAGTGGCGGTAGCTTATGCCGGGGTAATAAGTTCTTGTCTCGTCGCCAAGCTCCTTCTGAAGCGTCTCTATGAGCTGTCTCGACTCCTCTGTCGGTATCTCGTCAGCGCCGTGGTCGAGTATTCTCTGCTTTTCAAATACGTCACCCTCGGTGAGTGCCACGGTGTTTATCCTGAATGCCGTCTCATCCGGCTTCATGTCTATTCCCATGCTGACCGCCTCGAGCGGTGAGCGTCCTTTTGAATATATCTTGGGATCATAGCCCATTACCGCGAGGTTTGCCGTGTCGCTCTCCGGCACCATATCGGTAGGCACATTATGAGCAAAGCCCACTATGCCGTGGCGCGCCATGTAGTCCATTCTCGGCTTTTTTGCTACCTGGAGCGGAGTCTTTCCGCCGAGTGAGTCTATTTTGTAGTCAGCCATTCCGTCGCCGATTATTATTACATATTTCATACAATTTCCGTCCTTTTTTTCATAATAATGCCGTCTTTTGATTAAAGCATACCCCCATTTGCTCAAAAAATCAACAATATTTTGTGAATATTAGTCAGTTTTAACTAAATATAGTGTATTTTTCCTTATTTTTTTCATTCCCTTATTGACTTTGAGCCGCCTTCGGTTTATAATTATCATAGTGTAAATTGTTAAATATTTATTTTTATGCAAAGGAGTGATAAAATGTCGGAAAAATACACAGTGTCGCTCAATTCCGTTATAGAGGAATTTCAGCTTGAAAAAATATTCGCTCCCGAAAACATTGACGATATTGTCATAGAAAAGAAAGAGGTCAACCGTCCGGGGCTTCCCCTTGCCGGTTTCTTCGACCACTTCGATCCGCTCCGCATACAGATAATCGGAAAAGTCGAGTATCACTATCTGCTTCAGTGCGAGCCGGTTGAGCGCAAGCAGGCTGTTGACACGTTTTTCAGCAAAAATATAGTATGCGTCGTGATAACCTCGGGACTTGAGGTTTTCGATGAAATAACCGAGAGCGCAAAGAAGTACAACGTGCCTGTCCTGCGCACAAATGATACCACGTCAAACTTTATGGCAAATCTTATCGCATCTCTGAACGTCAGCCTTGCAGAGCGCATGACGCGCCACGGAGTTTTCGTGGAGGTTTACGGCGAAGGCATACTTATGCTCGGGGACAGCGGCATAGGAAAGAGCGAGACGGCGATAGAGCTCGTCAAGCGCGGACACAGGCTTATTGCGGACGATGCAGTCGAGATAAAAAAGGTATCGGCAAAGACGCTCGTCGGCTCCGCTCCCGAGCTGATACGCCACTACGTTGAGCTTCGCGGTATAGGCATTGTCGACGTAAGGCGCATTTTCGGCATGGGCTCTGTAAAGCTCACCGAAAAGATAGACCTTATTATAAATCTCGAGCCCTGGCAGCAGGGCAAGTTCTACGAGAGAGTCGGACTCGACTCGGAGTACACGAATATCATGGGTATAGACGTTCCCTCGATAACCGTTCCCGTAAAGCCCGGCCGAAATCTCGCAGTAATCATAGAAATCGCCGCAATGAACAACCGTCAGAAGAAGATGGGTTACAACACTGCGGTGGAATTTAACAAGAAGCTTATGGGTCAGTTTGACGACTCGTTAAGATAATACAAAAGCTAATATCAGTAGACAAGGAGAAATAGTATGTATTATATCGGTATTGATCTCGGCGGCACGAATATCGCCGCAGGAATTGTTGACGAAGAAGGAAAGCTCGTGAGAAAGGGCAGCGTTCCGACAAGAGCGGAAAGAGAAGCCGACGAAGTCATAAAGGATATGGCTTCCCTCTGCCGAAATCTGCTTGACGAAGAAGGACTTACGCTCAGTGATGTTGCCTATGCAGGTATCGCCACCCCCGGTATCGCAGACCACGACACGGGAGTCGTAGTATATGCGAACAACCTCAGATTTTCAAATTATCCGCTTGCCGCAAAGCTCAAGGAGTTTCTCGGCATAGAGAAGGTATACATTGAAAACGACGCCAACGCCGCCGCAAAGGGCGAAGCTGCCTGCGGCGCCGCAAAGGGCTATAAAAACTCGGTTATGATAACGCTCGGAACAGGTCTTGGCGGAGGCATAATCATAAACGGCGAAGTTTACTCGGGATTCAACTACGCAGGCGCTGAGCTCGGACACGTCGTTATCGAAGTGGACGGACTGCAATGCACATGCGGAAGAAGAGGCTGCTGGGAGGCTTACAGCTCAGCGACGGGACTTATAAACATGACTAAGGCAAAGCTCGGCGAGACAAACGACACCATAATGCACGATATGGTAAAGGCAGACGGCAAGGTCAGCGGAAGAACCGCCTTTGACGCCATGAGAAAGGGCGACAAAGCAGGTCAGGAAGTCGTCGACAAGTACATCTACTATCTCGCAATGGGCATAGTAAACATGATAAACATTTTCCAGCCGGAGGTTTTCGTTATCGGCGGCGGTATCTGCAACGAGAAGAACTATCTCACAGATCCCCTTATGAAGATAATTGACAAGGAGCAGTATTCGAGAGACAGCTCAAAGAGAACTCAGATCCGCATAGCAGAGCTCGGAAACGACGCAGGCATCATAGGCGCCGCAATGCTCGGAAAATAATAAAAACAGCCGGGACGGTCTTATTGTCCGTCCCCCATTTTATAACAAGGAGTTACATATAATGAAACAGTTTATGGGAGACGATTTTCTGCTCTCTACACCTACGGCGCAGAAATTGTTTGACGACTACGCTAAAAACACGCCTATAATAGACTATCACTGCCACCTCGTTCCGGCGGAAATTGCCGAGAACAAGCAGTTTGCAAACATCACCGAAGCATGGCTGTACGCCGACCACTACAAGTGGAGAGCGATACGTGCCTGCGGATTTGAGGAAAAGTATGTGACAGGCGGCGCCTCCGACTACGACAGGTTTAAAGCCTGGGCGGCTACCATGCCGAATATGATCGGCAATCCCCTGTACCACTGGACTCACCTCGAGCTTGCAAGGTTTTTCGACGTACACACTCCGCTGACCGAAAAGACCTGCGACGAGATATGGGAAAAGTGCAACGCAAAGCTCGCTTCGGGAAAAATGGGTGCAAAAGACCTGATAAAGATGTCGAAGGTCAAGGTAATATGCACGACGGACGATCCGGCGGACACGCTTGAATACCACAAAAAGATAGCGCTCGACAAGGATTTTGAGACTAAGGTATACCCTGCTTTCCGTCCGGACAAGGCGGTAAATATCGAAAAGCCGGGCTTTAAGGAATACATAGAGGAAAAGCTCTCAAAAGCCGCCGGAATTGAGATAAAGGACATGGACAGTCTGCTCGACGCATTCACAAAGCGCCTCGATTTCTTTGACTCGTTCGGCTGCAAGACGAGCGACCACGGAATGGACTACGTTCCCTACGCTCCCTGCACGGCAAAGGAAGCGGACGCTATACTTAAAAAGGCTCTTTCCGGCAAGGAGCTTACCGTCGAAGAAGCCGACAAATACAAGACCTTCGTTCTCTCGTTCTTTGCATCCGAGTTTACAAAGCGTGACTGGGTAATGCAGATACACTACGGCGTTATCAGAAATCAGAGCACGAAGAACTTTGAAAAGCTCGGTCCCGACGCCGGCTTTGACACGATAGCCGGTTACGACTGCGTAAGAAGCGCACTGAGGCTCCTGAACAGCTTTGAGATTGCCGGAAATCTTCCCAAGATGGTATTCTATTCGCTGAATCCCGTCGAAAATGCGGCAATAGACGCAATGTGCGGCTGTTTCCAGGGAAATGACAAGGGCATAAAGAGCAAGATCCAGCACGGCTCCGCATGGTGGTTCAACGATCATCTCGACGGTATGCGCGATCAGCTCAGGACCTTTGCCGCAACAGGTTCCCTCGCAAACTTTATCGGTATGCTCACCGACTCGCGCAGCTTCCTCTCTTATACGAGACACGAATACTTCAGACGAATCCTCTGCGAATATATCGGAAATCTCATAGAAAACGGCGAGTATCCGAACGACATTGAGACAGCAGGAAGGATAGTTTACGACATCAGCTTTGAGAACGCAAACAGATTCTTCGGATTCAACGCATAGTTCTTTAAATTTCTGCTTTTTTACCCCGAAACGATGATAGTACGTTTCGGGGTATTTGTTTATAAAAACTTAACTTTACAAAAGTCACGAAGGGTGTTATTATATTATAGTGATGAGAGTCATATTTTGAAGAAAGGAGACGTTTTATGAATAAAAAAATTACTGTTATTACAGCAACGGCTTTAATTGTAATATGCCTCGCCGCTGCTCTTTTGTATACATTACACATCAGTAAGAATAGCGCATATATTGATATGCCTGATGATATAAAATCTCTCGGAATGACCGACAGCCTTCCGGTAATAAGCATCACTACGACAACTGCGATAAATTCACACGACGAATACACAAACTGTCTCATAAGCGTCTTCAACACCAAAAGTCAATATGCCATCACTCTTGAGCCTGCGGAGATAAGGCTTCGAGGAAACAGCTCAGCAGAAGCAGATCCTCCTCCGTACAGGATAAAATTCAAGGACAATCAGAATCTTCTCGGCCTTAGCGACGGCGCAAAGGCAAAAAGTTGGGTGAAGGCAAAAAGTTGGGTGTTGCTTACCACTGTATTCAGCTGCGCAGAGGACGTAAAGAGCGACATTGCCTTCCGCATTGCTAAAAAGCTGATCGATGACGATGGCTACTACTCATCCGACTCTATGTTTGTACATGTATATATGAACGGGCAGTTTCACGGGATATATCTCCTTGCCGAGCAGAATCAGGTAAACAAAAACCGAGTTAACGTAACTGAGCCGAAAAACAACTATGCAAACGCAGACATAGGTTATTTTGTCGAGCTTGATGGATACGACTATGAGCCTTACTTCATGATGGATTACTCAAGCGCCGCCGTCACTGACATTTACGGCGTAACTCGCTCTTTTATACCAAAAAGCTACAGCATTAAGAGCGATGTGTACAACTGGGGGCAGACAAGCTTTATTGCCTCGTACATGATAAATGTGTTCGACTTGATATACAGGGCGTGCGAAAAAGGCGAATATATGACATTCGGAAAAAATTATGAGCTTGTTCCTTCAACCTTTGACAATGCCGCCGATACGGTAAGCGCAGTCATAGACGTGCGCTCATTTGTCGATATGTACATTCTTTACGAAATAATGCACGACTGTGATGTAGGC
>CAJOMW010000090.1 GCA_905235695.1 uncultured Clostridia bacterium
TCCGAAGAGCTCGTCTCACTCGCATACGAAAAGACGGTATCAAAGATAAACAGACCTCAGATATCATATATGTCAAAGATACTCGAGAGCTGGTACGACAAGGGACTTAAAACCCCCGAGGAAGTCGAAGAATATTTCAAAAACACGTCTGACCGCAAAAAGAAGCCCACCGGCGGCGACGGAAGACTTGACTTTGACCTTGACGAAATATTTGAAAAGCCGAGCGCCGACTGATGTATAAAGGGCGCATAAACCGATAATTTTACCACATAAAGGAGGTGCGCGATGAAGATTAAGAGCATAAAAGCCGAATCCTTCGGAAAGCTGAAGGACGCTTCATTTGAATTTTCACCGAAAATAAATATCGTGTGCGGCGAAAACGAGTCCGGCAAAAGCTCGGTAGGGCGCTTCGTGCGCTTCATGCTGTATGGCTTCACCTCGCGCGGCTCCGAAATATCAAATAACGACAAGAAAAAATATATGCCCTGGGACGAATCGGTCTGCAAGGGGCAAATGGAGATAGAGCGCACAGACGGAGATAGCTTTTCCGTCAGGCGAGAGCAGGGCCAAAAGGGGCATTCTCTCATAGCTGACAAGGACGGAACTCCCGTGTTCACCGATAAGAGCGCAGGCGAGGTGTTCTTCGGCGTAGATGCGGACACGTTCGACAGGACGGCGCTTATAAGTGCGGGAGACGTCGCTTTTGAAGACACCGAGGCACTTGCGGGTGCGGTAAAAAACATGGTCTTTTCCGCTGACAGCACGGTGGATTCCGACAAGGCTCTCAAAATTCTTGAAAACTATAAAAAATCAATACTCAGCAAAAATAAGAAGAGCGGGCGCCTTGCGGAGGCACGCCTTGAGAGGGAAGAACTCATAAGCCGCCAGAGAGAGGTAAGAGAACTCCACAAGGAGCTTCTCGGAGCGCAGTCTAACCTTGAAAAGACGAGGGCGAGCATCGATCAGAACGCCGAGAAGCTGAAAAAGCTCGCCGAAGAGAGGGCAAACCTCGAATCGCTGAGAGCTTATGAGCTCACCAAAAAGATAGATGACGCAAAGTGCCGAGTCGATGAGAGCAGGAGCGAGTACGAGAAAAAGAGCATAGAGATGACTTTTGACTCATTTATCCCCGACAGGGCGTATCTTTCCGCAATGAATGACACCGCACTCGCCCTCGGCAAGGCGGATACGCTTCTCGAATCGGCAAAGAGCGAGCTTGCGGCGGCAAGCGAAGCGCTCAGAACCTCGTTCAGGGACGCCGATCAGCTTAAATTCAACGGACTGCTCGACGATTCCGGAAAAAAGCCGAAGGATATTCTCGACGACATAGCCCTCTTGAAAAAAGAGCAAAAGAGCGCAAAAAAGACGGCAATAATACTGACTTTTCTCATAATAACTCTGCCGATAGCCGCATTTTTCTACGTAAAGAGCTCAAAAATAAAGAAGAAGCTCGCCGAGCTTTACTCGGCATTTGAGTGCGAAGACCTTCAGACCTTGGAGAAGAGACTTTCCGAGTACGACGCCTCCTCCTCCGCCGCCGACAGCGCAAAACAGCGCTGCAAGGCCGCAAAGGACGCCCTGGTCATCGCTGAAAACGCAAGGATGAAGTGCGCAGGAGAGCTTGCCGATATGCTCGATAAGACCGGGTGCGGAGTTTCCATATCCGACACATCCGCTCTTATGGATACTGCGCTCAGACACGTAAAAAAGCTCGATTCCGACGTATCGGATCTCGAGCTGAAAAAGAACGCCCTCTCGTCTGCGGACGCAATCTATAATGGAATTTTAGCGTCGGTTCCGGACGTTGACGAGCTGCGTGAGAAGGCGGCAAAATACGATCCGGATATCCCGATAAGGGACGAGTCCAAGATAAAGATGGAATACGACTTCTGTACCAGCGCAAACTCGATCCTTGCCGACAAGGAGAGGGAGTACGAGAAGAAGACGGCGGTGCTTGCCGGAAATATGGAAAAGCCCGACGAGCTTGCTGCAAGGATAAATCTTCTGAGCGAAGAGATAAGCAGGCTCGAGCTGAATTACGATGCGCTCGACCTTGCCTCAGGCTCCATAGAGCTCGCTCACGAAAGAATGCGCGGGAATTTCTCTCCGCGTCTGACTTCTCGTGCGTCCGAGCTCTTCAAGGAGATAACGGGCGGAAAATACGAGGGACTGTTCGTCGACAAGGACTTCGGACTGACCTTCCTTGAAACGGGATCGTCAACTCCGAGAAGCGTCGAGTATCTCAGCAGCGGAGCGCTTGACGCGGCGTACCTCTCGCTTCGCATAGCGCTTGCGGATATGCTTTACGACGAGACGCCGGTACTGGTCTTTGACGATGCATTTGTGCGCTTTGACAGACCGCGCCTTGAAAAGATATGCGGCGTGCTTCTCAAAATATCGGAAAAATATCAGATAATAGTGCTCTCCTGCAGGGATACCGAGAGCGAGATACTCAAAGATAAGGCAAACGTAATAAGGATATAGTTTTAATATCGAAAGGATCTTTAAAATGTCAATCGAAAGAGCGAGAGAATATCTGAAGAAATTCGGCGCGGACGGTCGGATAATGGAGTTTGAAACCTCCAGCGCGACTGTTGAGCTTGCGGCAAAGGCGATAGGCTGTGAGCCGTGCATGATAGCGAAATCCCTGACTTTTAACGTCGGAGGCGAGTGCGTTATGGTCGTGGTCGCAGGAGACGCAAAGGTGGACAACCGAAAGTTTAAGGAGACATTCGGAGTAAAGGCGAAGATGCTCAGTCCACAGGAGGTCGAAGAGATGGTCGGACACGGCGTCGGCGGAGTATGCCCGTTCGGAATAAACGACGGAGTAAAGGTGTACCTCGACGTTTCAATGAAGCGCTTTGATTACATATATCCGGCTTGCGGAAGCTCAAACAGCGCAATAAAGCTCAATATGTGCGAGATAGAGAAGTTTTCTGTGCCGATAGGCTGGGTGGACGTATGCAAGATCCCCGGAGAAGACGCCTAAAGCCCGAATATGCCGAGCACTCCCGATGCCGCAAAGCACATAGACAGACCGCATAATGTGGGAATCACAAACGACAGAGCAGTCCATTTGAGGCTGCCTGTCTCTTTTTTTATCGTCATAAGAGTAGTGGCGCACGGAAAGTGAAACAGCGCAAACAGAATGGTGCACAGTGCGGTTTTTATATTCCAGCCGTTTGATACGAGCAGAGAAAACAGCTGAGTAGGTTCAAGCTCGCTCAAAGTGCCTCCGGCAATATACGCCATTATCATTACCGGCACGACTATTTCATTAGCCGGAAGCCCGAGAATGAACGCCATGAGTATAACGCCGTCAAGCCCGAACAGAGAGGCAAACGGATTTAGAAATCCCACGCACGTCTGAAGAATCGTGCTCCCGCCGATTTTTACGTTTGCCATTGTCCATATAATAAGCCCTGCCGGAAGCGCGGCGACTACCGCCCGTCCGAGAACGAAAAGGGTCCTGTCGAGAAACGAGCGCACTATGACGGAAAGTATCTTAGGACATCTGTACGGGGGAAGCTCTATGGTGAAGGCGGACGGCTCGCCTTTGAGAAGCGTCCTTGACAGCAGATATGAAACGAGGAGAGTTACAAGGAGCGTGAGCACGATAAACAGCGCAAACAGCAGAGCGGAAAGGACCGACTGCGCCGCTCCGCTCCCGAATACGAAGAACATGGAAATCATGGTTATGAGTATCGGAAAACGCCCGTTGCAGGGGACAAGACTGTTTGTCAGGATCGCAATAAGGCGCTCCCGCGGCGAATCTATTATCCTGCACCCGACGACGCCTGCCGCATTGCAGCCGAATCCCATGCACATAGTGAGTGCCTGTTTTCCGCAGGCATTGCACTTTGCAAAGCCGCGGTCGAGGTTGTACGCAATTCTCGGCAGAACGCCTATATCCTCGAGCAGAGTAAACATCGGAAAGAATATCGCCATCGGCGGAAGCATCACCGATACCACCCACGCCATTACTCTGTATGCGCCGTTTATGAGTATATCCGATATTACTTCTGGAACGCCGATAAGGATCGCCTTTTCATAGAGAAAGTCCTGAACGGAAAAGAGAGCGCCGGAAATGATGGCGGAAGGGTAGTTTGCGCCGTATATCGTTATCCAGAATATCAGCGCGAGCATCAGGAGCATTATGGGAAAAGCGGTGTATTTTCCGGTAAGTATCCTGTCGGCCGCAGAGCGCGGAGAGCGATTTTTGACCTTTTGCAAAGTAACTTCGCCGCATATTTTCTCAGCGCTTGCGGAAAGTCCGCTCGCTATCCTGTCGCAGAAGTCCTGCGTGCTCACATTCTTCTCGCCAAGGTACTCCTTTGCCTTCTCAAATGCGGCAGCGACTTCTCCGTCGGATAAAAATTCGGTTTTGCAGTGCTTTTCCAGCCTTTGGAGCAGCTCCTCTTCTCCGGAAAGCATCCGCAAGGCCGTAAAACGAGCCGGAACGCCGTCGGGGAGGGCTTTCAAAAGTGGCTCCGTCAGAATTTTGACGGCTTCCTCCACAATGTCGTCATAGCGCACCTCATATACTGCGCTTCTTTCCGAAGCGGCAGCGTCGATTATGCACTTCCTGAACACATCGAGCCCCTTTCCGCTTTTTGCCGTACAGCCGCAAACCGGCGCTTTAAGTATGTCCGACAGCTTTTCAAGGTCGTATTTTATGCCCCTCTTTTCCGCCTGGTCGATAAGATTTACGCAAACGGTGATATTTCCCGTATACTCGGCTATCTGAAGCACCAGCCCGAGGTTTCTCTCAAGGCATACCGCGTCGCACACCACCGCAACGCAGTCCGCACCCCCGAAAAGTATGAAGTCCCTTGCGACGCTCTCCTCCTCGCTCCTTGCGAGAAGGGAATATGTACCCGGAATGTCATAGATAAGTATGTCTTCGCCTTGGAATTGCGCCGTGCCGACCGCCGTCGATACGGTCTTGCCCGTCCAGTTGCCGGTGTGCTGGCGAAGCCCCGTGAGCGCATTGAAAATCGTGCTTTTTCCGACGTTCGGACTGCCGGCGAGAACCGCTTTGTATTTTGACGCTCCGCCGTCAGACGCCGACAGCAGTGAGCGACCTGTCGATGATTTTGTAAGCCCCATATTTTTTCCCCCTTTTAGGCAGTATATGAAAAAGCAGGGGAATAAGTTAAAAAAGGAAGCGCATCCGTGGTGGACGCGCTTCCAATGGG
>CAJOMW010000091.1 GCA_905235695.1 uncultured Clostridia bacterium
TTCCACGGAAACGAAAAAGCCGCCGTCGCTGTCGAGAGTAAGCTCCGACACGGCGCTCTGCGAGAAGAACAGCCCGACTCGTACAAGAGACGGGCTACCATCGGATCCCTCTGCGAGAACCTGAGCACTCTCTGCGAAAAGCATTGCCGTAATAAGTGCTGTAAGTATAATAAATAGCTTTTTCATAGTGTTATTTTATCAGGCTTGATTTATTATCGTTATGATTACGGAAGAAAGCCCCATTATAATGAACATAGCCGCAAGAATTATAGCTATTATGCGTGTTGTCCATTTCTTTCTTTCTTTTTTTGCGTTTGCCTTAGCCAATGGTATATTCACCCCTTACCAAAATATAAGATTTTTCATTTGTTACTCTTATTCCTCTGCCGTCTCCGCCTCTCGGAATAATGCAGTAGGCGTTCTTTATTACCTCGTCGCCGTCGAGATACTCAATGCCGTTGGTAATATCAGCGATTCCCTGAGACTCAAACGGAGATATGACCTCGACCTCGCTTCCGGGACGAACGATAAACTCGAGCACGGAATCCGCATAAACGCATTCGCCTTCGCCAAGCTCAAGGAGCGTGTATGAAACTTCGGCGGGTACCGGTGCGTACTCTTCGGGCGTGAAAGAAGAAGTATACGAAGTGTCGACTGCGTCGGAGGCGTTTTCGCTTTTTACGACTTCGGCGACTATATCCTTCTTCATCTGCGGAAGAACGATCTCGGTGAGATAGCTGAGGGTTACGAGAGGGTCGTTGCCGTCCGAAAACGAGACAAGCGAGAACGACAGCGCCGTAATGATCATTATAATCGCGAGTATAACGCCGCCTGCTTTCAGAACATTTCTCTTCATTTTGTCTATACCTCCCATTTCGTCTATGTATATTTTAACATATAAATCTTCATCTTTCAATAGTAAAAGACATTTTTCACCTAAATGTTTACATCTGCTTAAAATAAGCAGCCCATTTTTTGGATATATATGAAAAATACGGCTGAATTCCGTTGACTTTTGAATTTATTGCTGATATAATAATGTTGATTAGCGAACAACTTTCGGCGGACGGGATAAAAGCCCCGCCGATAAGCATAAAAGGAGAAACAAGCAGTGAAAAATGCCGTTGTCGCCGGTGTATCAATAGCCGTTGCACTTATACTCACCGTTGTGCTGATGTTTACGGTGCTGAAGGGCGAAAATTCCGATACGCCTCCGGAAAAAACGTACGAAACTACCTCCGCCGAAAAGCAAACCGAGCCGTATGAAAGCGAAGATGATAAGAGTACAGCCTTGCAGACGGAGCCTATGGCAATTCAGACTTCTGCCGAAAAGACGGAAGCGAAAAAGACCGGCGAAAAGAAAGAGTCAAAATCCGGCTCTGCCGTTCAGCCGCTCGGAAAATTTCTGCTTGCGCAGAATTTGATCGAGGAAGATCAGCCAACGCCGTCTCTTCCCGTATCGCGCGTCTCTTTTGTCGCCTGCGGTGACAATCTCATCCACAGCTCTGTCTATGCCGATGCAAGGACTCTTGCCGCCGGGACGGGAAAAGAGTACAACTTCATACCTATGTACGATAACATAGTCGACATAATAAAGGAGGCAGACCTTGCCTTTATAAATCAGGAATCGCCGTTCGGCGGCTCCGACAGACCGGTATCCGGCTATCCGCTGTTCAACACTCCCGACCAGATGGGATATGACCTCATGGAGCTCGGCTACGACGTGATCGGACTTGCTAACAACCACATGCTCGACAGCACTTCCTCCGGCTATAAGCATACGATAGAGTTCTGGGAGGCTCAGAAGGACAAGGGAATCGTTGCGATAGGCGGCTACAGGAACAGGGAAGACTACGACAACATAAGAGTCATTGAAAAAAACGGGATAAAGATAGCCCTTCTTTCATACACCTACGGAACTAACGGACTAAGCCTGCCGAGCGGAAGCGAGCTTGTAATACCGCTCGCAAGCGATGCGGAAATTGACCGTCAGACCAAAAAGGCAAAGGAGATAGCCGACTGCGTCATAGTCTCTGTGCATTGGGGAATAGAGGACGTATTCAATCCAACCGACGAGCAGCGTCGACAGGCACAGATAATGGTAGATAACGGCGTAGACGTAATAATCGGACATCATCCGCACGTCCTCCAGCCGATGAAGTGGGCGGATCGCCCGGACGGCGGACGGACGCTGATAATGTACTCGCTGGGGAATTTCCTGTCGGGAATGCAGTTTGGCAGGAACATGGTAGGCGGCATAATGGGCTTTGACGTTGTAAAGACTCCGTCGGGCGTCGCAGTGACGAACGCCTCGTTTATACCGACAATGTGCCAGTACAACAACTCGGTAAGGGGCTTTAAGATATATAAATTCTCGGAATATACCGAGGACCTCGAGAGGGTACACGGTGCGCACAGGTTCGATTCATCAATGAGCATGAGCAGCCTCAGAAGGATAATCGACAATGCGATACCGCAAGAGTTCCTCATAGAAGATTTTTACAAAGACTGATTAAATTTTGGCGGTGTTATCTTGCTATCAAATCTTATATTCGTACTGAACGGCGTAGTGCCGATATTTATATTGATCGCATTAGGCTATTTTCTGAAGAGAAGGAGCTTTGTGTCCGACGAATTTGTCAAAGTCGCCGATAAGCTCGTCTTTAAGCTGCTTCTGCCGGCGTATCTCTTTAACAGCGTAAGCGGCATGAACAGGGACGACTTTGTGACGGACGACGCAAAGGTAGTGATTTTTGCGCTTCTGCTTGTCGCATTAGTTGCCTTCGGCTCTCTTTTCATATCGGGCTTTTTTATAAAGGATAAGGCTAAAAAGGGCGCATTCGTGCAGGGAATATTCCGCTCGAATGCGGCGATCCTCGGCATTCCCTTTGCCCAGAATCTCTTCGGAGACAGCGGCGCAAGGATAGCGGCTCTGCTCCTCGCCTTCGTGGTACCGCTTTACAATGTGCTTGCTGTCATAATCTTTTGCATTTGCGACCCGGATATAAGCTCGTCTCAACCGCTCGGCAAAAAAATAAAGGACGTTTTGCTCGGAATAGTGAAAAATCCGCTGATAATATCCATATTTCTCGGACTTATAGTATGCTTTTCGGGCATCACTCTGCCGACGTTTTTAACCAACACAGTATCGTATCTCTCGGGCGCATCTACGCCGCTTGCCCTGATTGCCATAGGCGCAAATTTCAGCTTCGGAGACCTGAAGGGAAGGGCGGCTCTCGCATTTATTTCTGCCTCGATAAAGACGGTGTTTCTTCCCTTTGCCACAATAGGACTTGCAATGCTTATGGGCTTTGAGGGAAGTTACCTCGGTGCTCTTTTCATAGCTTTCGGAACGCCGGTCGCCATCAGCAGCTACATAATGGCAAAGAATATGAACTCCGACTACCGGCTTGCAAGCCAGATAATAATTGCCACAACTCTCCTCTCGGCAATAACCATCCCACTCGGGAGCTTTATCCTTTTCAGCACGGGACTTGTGCCGAGATAACGCAAAAATCAAAAAATTGATTTTTTTTGAGTTAAATTTTCCCTTTTCTATTGACAAATCGGTTTTATATGGTTATAATAATATCGATATTTTTATGTAATTGTATCGGGCGAGTTTGTCCGTATCCCGAAAGAGAGGTGTCTGCAAATGTTAAGAACATATCAGCCTAAGAAGCGCCAGAGAAAAATGGAACACGGCTTCAGAAAGCGTATGAAGACTGCCAACGGCAGAAAAGTTTTGAAGAGAAGACGTGCAAAGGGCAGAGCGAGACTCACATACTGATTGCAGTCAAAAGGTAAAGAGCGTGGTTCAAAGTCTGCAAGACGCAGAAACTCTTGAGACTATGCTCTTTTTTCTTTAGAGAATATGGTAAAGAAATTATATCCGCTTTGCGAGAATCATCTGTTTTCCAAAGCGTACAGAAAGGGCAAAAGCGACGTCAACAAATACGTCGCCGTATATGCTCTTAAAAATTACAGAAAAGACGCGTCCGGACGCCCCGAGGCAACAAGGCTTGGCATTACCGTAAACAGAAAGCTCGGCAAAGCAGCAAAGCGAAGCCGAGTAAAGCGCATTATCCGCGCCGCATACAGGGAAAACCTTGCCGATCTTAAAAACGGCTACATAATAATAGTAGCCGCAAGAGGCGCAGCGTTTGACAAGAAAGTCAAGAGCACGGATATAGCGGTAAAGCTGAGGAAGAGCTTTGAAAACCTCGGACTTCTCGACGTTTCTTTAAATAACGTAAAATGAAGTATATTTGCATATACCTTATAAAGCTTTATCAGAAGTTTATATCTCCGCTGAAGCGCACTTCGTCGTGCCGCTTCACGCCGACTTGCTCCCAGTATGCCGTTGAGGCGTATACCGTCCACGGCTTTTTCAAGGGGAGCGCACTGACGATATGGAGAATACTTCGCTGTAATCCGTTCGGCAAGGGCGGATACGATCCCGTGCCGCCTAAGAAGAAAAAATAATCTTAACAAAAGAGGAACAATATGAATATACCTGTAATTACCCCTATTTTCGGCGCCATCATCGGCTGGATATACAAATATATCTGTTTTGAGAACTATATGTTCACGCTGGTCGTGTTCGCCCTTTTTGTAAAGCTTTTGCTGTTCCCGTTCGGAATAAAGCAGCAGAAGAACTCCCTCAAGCAGGCGCGGGTAAGACCTATGGAAATGGTCATACGCAAGAAGTACGCCGGCAGAAACGACAAGGCTACCCAGCAGAAGATGCAGCAGGAGATAATGGAGCTGTATCAGACAGAGAACGTCAACCCCGCATCGGGCTGTCTGCCGCTTCTCATACAGATGCCCATCCTCTTCGGACTTTACAGCGTTATAGTGAATCCTCTGTGCTATATCTCCGGTCTCGGTGCGGATGTAGTCGATGCGCTTACAAAGGCTCTCGGAACAGGCTCGAATTACGATATAAACATCATAAGGGTAATAACCGATATGGGCTCGTCACTCAAGCCTTCCATAATGCAGAAGATAAACGAGGGACTTGCGGCGGCAAATATAACAACGACAACCGCCGCAGAAGTAGTCGACAGTATCGGAGAGCTGAGAGGGCATTTCAGCATTTTCGGACTCGATCTTACCGTCAACCCCACGTTCTCCCTCAACTGGTATATCCTTATA
>CAJOMW010000092.1 GCA_905235695.1 uncultured Clostridia bacterium
TTTTTCATTATTATTATGATATACTGTTCATATCATAAAGTCAAATTATATATTTTTTAGATTTGATAAATTTTTGTTATAATGAGGTGACAACAATGCTCGATGCCAAGCTTGACACGCTGCTCGCAGTGTGCGAAAAAAACAATTTCACCCGTGCCGCCGAGGCGCTGAATTTAACTCAGCCGGCGGTAAGCCACCACATAAGCCTTCTCGAGGACGAGCTGGGGGTAAAGATATTCAACCGCAGCAAGGGAGAGCTAAAGCTAACCGCCGAAGGGGAAATAGTGGTAAAGTACGCAAAGCGCATAAGTGCTCTGTACGACAAGATGCTCGAGCAGATAAGCGACAGCGAAAAGCGTCTGACTCGTATTCGCGTAGGTATAACCCACACCGCTGAGAGCAACATAATCGCAGAGGTGCTCGCAAAATACGGCAAAGAAAACAGCGGCGTAAGCATAACGATTATTACTGACACCATAAATAATCTTTATGATAGGCTGTCAAATTATGAGCTGGATCTTGCGATCGTCGAGGGAAGGCTTAACGAGCCGGGCATAAATACACTGCTTCTCGACACCGACTATCTCGCCTGCGTCGTATCGAACAACAACCCTCTCGCAAAAAAGAGCATGGTGACCATCTCCGACATAAAGAAGGAAACGCTGATACTGAGGCTTCCGAGCTCCGGCACGAGAAACCTTTTCGCCTCGCATCTTGAGAGCATCAACGAGTCGATAGACGACTTTAACGTCGCAATCGAAGTCGACAACATCGCAACCATAAAGGACCTCATAAGAAAGGACATGGGAATATCCATTCTCGCCCGAAGCGCCTGCCTCGACGAGCTGAGAAAGGGCAAGATAACCGTTCTGCCCATCGAGAATTTCAGCATGGTGCGCGAGACGAACATTCTGTATCACAGGGACTTTGCGCACGACGACGTACTCCAGTCGATAACCAAGATATACAAGGAAACAGCGAAAATGTACGGCTGAGCGCACATATTTTTTTCAAAAGAGCGGCTTCATGCAGAGCCGGGCAAGCTGCGCTGAAGCATATCCCTGTCGTTACACTCCTGATTTGACAAATAAAATCCACTCCCGCCGGCGTTTGATTTGGAATTTTGCCGTGAGAGTGGATTTTCTTATAGTGCTGTGTGTGAAATAATTATTTTATTAAATCAATAAGTAAACATCTGTGACCAGTAAATGGTTCCGCCGCTTGTGAATACGCCGACGCCGAGCTTTGTGAAGGACGGGTTCATTATGTTTGCCCTGTGTCCTTCGGAGTTCATCCACGCCGTCATTACCTCGCTTGCGGAGCGCTGACCGTACGCTATGTTCTCGCCTGCGCCCCGGTAGCTTATGCCGAGGTCGGACAGTACCGTAAAGCAGCTTCTTCCGTCAGGTCTCGTGTGAGAGAACAGGCTCTTTGTCTCCTTTGCACGTATGTCGGCCGCATTGCAGAGTGCCGAATCGAGCGCAACGGATGCAAGTCCGCTCTGGTTTCTGTACTGGTTTACAAGGCGGAGCACCTCGTTTACGGATGAATTTGAGCTCTGATTCGCAGCGGTATTTTCAGAGGGCTTCTGTTCGGGCTGTGCAGGCTGCTGTTCCGCCGGCTTTTGCTGTTCGGGGACGATTATCTCGGGCTCTTCGGGCTTTTCCTCGGGCTTTTGCTCCGGAAGCTCGGTCGGCTCCTCCTCGGAAGGCTCGTAGGCAGGAGCGTCGGGAATTATAGTCTCGACGTCCGAAAATCCGGGGATCTTTATCAGCTCGTTAAGGCTGAGCGAGCCGCCGCGGGAAATGCTGCTTATCAGCTCGTTTATAATGTCGTCATAGGTAACGCCGGAGGTGTTTGCCTTGCCGGAGCCGGAAAAGCAGTTGTTTCCGATGAAGCCTGCGACCTTTGCGGCAGGGCAGTCGGAGGAGGAAACTATCTTGTTGAGAAGATCCTCCGCATTATTTGATTTCACACAGTCGATGATGTCAGAAACAGAAATTTTTTGTTCCCGTACACAGGCAGCGCTTACAGTAAGAGGCATAACCGCGATGGCACAGGAAGCGATGACAGCTATTAGCTTTTTCATCATTATCTCTCCTTTCTGAAAACAATTATACTCGCTTCCAGAAGCGATATCAATGTAAAGATATACCCATAAGAGGAACTGTTTTGAGCTTCTTCCAAATACATAAAGAAAAACCGCCACACTTTTCCAAAAAGCATGGCGGTTTGCACTTTTTTGCATCAAAACCTAAAGATTTCCTTACGTTTTCAATGCACGGCTATGTTAATCAGCCGCATAAGCAACAGAGTACGATGACTGCAACAAGTATTATAAGCCAAATGTTGTTGTCGTCAAAAGCATTTCCCAAGCAGTTTGACATGGAAGCTCCTCCTTACCCTTGATTTTGGCGACTCTATTTCTCGTCACCTGTTGTATTGTATGCCACCGTGTAAAAATTGTTACAATAATAGCCGTTCCCTGCCCTTTCACCATTTTTTTAAAAGAGCATAACATAATAGTAGTAAATTCGCAAAGCAAACCATTTGAAAGGGACGGTATCATGCAACAAAAACCGTATTTGGACGAAATAAACGATCTCAAAAACACATCGCGCCACTATTTTGCCGCCGCAAACACATACAAGGGCTTCAGGAGCTTTTTCGACGGCATATTCGACAGCCGGCACCTTGACAGAGTATATATTCTCAAGGGCGGACCGGGGGTAGGAAAGAGCACGCTTATGAAAAAGGCGGCTCTTTCCGCCGAAAAGAAGGGGTTTTCTCCCATACAGTATCACTGCTCGTCGGATCCGAAGTCTCTCGACGGAGTTCTCATCGAAGAGCTCGGGACGGCGATCATCGACGGCACCGCTCCGCACACGGTAGATCCGTACTTTGCCGGGGCAAAGGAGGTTATAGTAAATCTCGGAGAGGCGTGGGACTTAGCGGCTCTGAGAAAAAAGAGCGGAGAAATAGTAGACATAAGCGAAAAGAAGTCAGACTGCTACAGGACGGCGTACAGAATGCTCTCTGCGGCTAAGAGCGCAGACGACGAGCTGAGCGACATGGGCAGAGAATGTTCCGACCTTGAGAAGCTGCACTTTGCCGCCGGACGCTTTGCCTCAAAGCACCTCAAGGGCGCTCCGACGGGGCAGAAAAAGCAAATAGTGACCGACGCAATATCGTGCGACGGAAGAGTCAGACTGTTCACGCCCGAAAAATTCTCGGAGACGCTTTACTTTGTAAAGAACGTCAAAAACACGGCGAGCCTGTTCTTTGAAGAGCTCATGGCAATCGCCGCAAAGCAGGAGGCACAGGTCTGCGTCGGAATAACTCCGCTCGATCCCGAAAGGATAAACTGTCTGTACTTCCCCGAAATATCTCTGTGCGTAAGTCTTTACGACGACGATTTCTGCAAATCTCTCGAAGCAAGCGGACGAAGCTACAAGGTAATAAACACCGGGCGCTTTTTCGACTCGCAGGCATACCGTGCCCGCAGGCAGAAATACCGCTTTACGGAAAAATGCCGCGATGCGCTCATGGACGAGGCAGTAAAGTCGCTCGAAAAGGCAGGCGAATACCACGCCTCGCTCGAAGAGATATACGGCAGGGCGACCGACTACAAGAAGGTCTCTCAGATAGGAAATCAGGTCATAAGCGAGCTTAAACTCAGATAAATAAAGAAGTCCGTCGCCGAGACGGACTTCTCTTATACAATCAAAATTTTTCTGTTTTCGAACCACAGAAAGAGCTTACGGCTGTGAGAGGTTATTCCTCATTTTATCGTCTTGAGAGCCTGTTCGATATCGGCGATAATGTCATCGGCGTTCTCTATGCCCACCGAAAGTCTGAGAAGATCCGGCTCTATTCCGCCCTCCCTCATCTGCTCGTCGGTGAGCTGACGGTGAGTGGTGCTTGCCGGATGAAGCACGCAGGTTCTCGCATCGGCAACGTGTGTTACTATTGCCGCCAGCTTCAGGCTGTCCATAAACCTTGTCGCCGCCTGTCTTCCGCCCCTGACGCCGAACGATATGACTCCGCACGTGCCGCAGGGCATATACTTCATTGCCCTGTCATAATATTTATCGCCTTCAAGCGACGGATACGTGATGTAAGCGACATCCGGGCTGTCCTTCAGGTACTTTGCCACCGCAAGAGCGTTTTTGCAGTGCTTTTCCATTCTGAGAGCAAGCGTTTCGAGCCCTATGTTTATGAGAAAGGCGTTGTGCGGAGACTGTATCGAGCCGAGGTCGCGCATGAGCTGTGCCGTTGCCTTTACTATATACGCGCCCTTGCCGAATTTTTCCGTATAGGTTATGCCGTGATACGAGTCGTCGGGTGTGGTAAGTCCGGGGAACTTGTCCGCGTACTTGTTCCAGTCAAAATTTCCGCTGTCTACTATGCAGCCGCCGATCGTTGCGGCGTGTCCGTCCATGTATTTTGTGGTGGAGTGGGTGACTATATCCACGCCGTACTCAAACGGGCGGCAGTTTATAGGCGTGGGGAACGTGTTGTCAACTATGAGCGGAACGCCGTGTTCGTGTGCGACGTCGGCAAACAGCTCAAAGTCGAGGACGCAGAGAGACGGATTTGATATGCTCTCGGCAAAGACCGCCTTGGTATTCGGGCGGAACGCCGCCTCCAGCTCTTCACGGGATGCGTCGGGGCTGACGAAGGTGAAGTCTATGCCGAGCTTTTTCATGGTGACGGAAAAGAGGTTATAAGTGCCGCCGTATATTGCGGAGGACGAGACGACGTGATCGCCTGCCTTGCAGACGTTGAAAACGGCGTAGAAGTTTGCCGCCTGTCCCGAGGATGTCAGCATTGCCGCCACTCCCCCTTCGAGGTCGGCTATCTTTGCGGCGACGGTGTCGCAGGTGGGGTTCTGAAGTCTTGAGTAGAAATATCCGTTTTCCTCAAGGTCGAAAAGCCTTCCCATCTGCTCGCTTGATTCGTATAAAAAAGTGGTGCTCTGGACGATAGGCAGTATCCTCGGCTCGCCGTTCTTCGGACGATATCCGGACTGCACGCATTTTGTTTCGATGTGACTCATGTTGTTTTATCCCCTTGGTGGTTTTTATGATATTTCGGAACGGAGTGCGCCCCGCTCGGGTTTATTTAGAAGTTAGGA
>CAJOMW010000093.1 GCA_905235695.1 uncultured Clostridia bacterium
ATAATCCCTGTCCTCCTTCGGAAGGTACAGAGTATAGCCTCCTGCCCTGCCTGCCGGGATAATAGATATCTGGTGAACCTCATCGTGACCTTTGAGGAAGTATGAAGCGACTGCGTGACCTGCCTCGTGATAAGCCGTGAGCTTCTTGCTCTTGTCGGAGATGACCTTGGACTTCTTGTGAGGTCCGACTATGACCTTTATCATGGCTTCTTCAAGCTCTTTCATTCCGATAAGTCTCTTGGACTTGCGAGCGGCGAGAAGTGCGGCTTCGTTGAGGAGGTTTGCAAGGTCTGCGCCGGTAAAGCCTGCCGTGGTCTTTGCGATTACCGAGAGATCGACGTCCTTTTCAAGGGGCTTGTTTCTTGCGTGTACCTTTAATATCTCTTCTCTGCCCTTTATATCGGGGTAGTTTACCGTTACCTGCCTGTCAAAGCGTCCCGGACGCAGAAGTGCGGGATCGAGTATATCCGGGCGGTTGGTTGCGGCGATAACTATTATACCGTCGTTCTCGGCAAAGCCGTCCATCTCGACGAGGAGCTGATTCAGCGTCTGCTCGCGCTCGTCGTGTCCGCCGCCGAGACCTGCTCCGCGGTGTCTTCCCACTGCGTCTATCTCATCTATGAAGATTATCGCCGGAGCCGTCTTCTTTGCCGTGTCAAAGAGGTCTCTTACTCTCGATGCGCCGACGCCGACGTACATTTCCACAAAATCCGAGCCGGATATCGAGAAGAACGGTACGTTCGCCTCGCCTGCTACCGCCTTTGCAAGGAGCGTCTTACCCGTGCCGGGAGGGCCTACGAGAAGCACGCCTCTCGGAATCTTTGCGCCCAGCTCCGTGAACTTTTTGGGATTCTTCAGGAAGTCTACAACCTCTTTCAGCTCTTCCTTTTCTTCGTCTTCACCTGCAACGTCATTGAACGTAACCTTCTTCTTGCCGTCCATATTGACCTTTGCGCGCGTCTTTCCGAAGGAATTTATCTTTCCTCCCCTGCCGCCCATGGCAGAGTTCATAACGTAAAGCCATATAACGACAAAGAAAACTATCATTATGATGTAGGGCAGCCATGCCATCCACAGGGACTGTTCCTTAGGCGGCTCATAGTCGTAATCCTCGATTATGCCGCTTGCGTGCTGCTGCTCGACAAGCTCTTTAAGATCCTGCTCAAACAGCGCGAGACTTCTGAGCTTGAAGGACTCTTTGGTTCCGTCGTGCTTTTCAAGCTCTATGACGTCGCTCGAGTCGATGACGAAGCTCTTAACCTCTTCGTTCTTAAACATATCGACTATCTGGCTGTATACAAGCGTATCGCGGCTCTCCTGGTTAAGCACGAGCGAAGCCGCAAATATTACGAACGCTATCAGCAAAACATAGAATATAATGATTTTTCCGTTGTTTTTCATCAATCAATCTCCTGTTCAAATTGGTGTTACCGTGTTGTCCTTTTTCGATATATTAGTATCTTCAGCTTTTTCCCTTCACTGCTGACTGCCCTTCTGTGAAGGTCGCATATAGCCGATCCCGTAACGTATATGACATTCTCTCCGTCGCAAATTATCGGAAGAACGTCCCTCTCGCCGACCGGTATCTTCTTATGGCTGAGTATTTCCTTTACTTTTTTGTTCATGCCGCCGCTTCTTATTACATCGCCGCCGCGCCGGCTTCTCACTGTAAGACGTCCATCTGTCTTTTCCCCGTCAAGAATTACGGAGTCGCAGAGTTCATATTCGTCCGCAAGGTCAGAAATATCTGTCGGGCGAACGGCAATGTCCGGGCTTTCAGAGAGGTACACGGCATACGGCGAGCCTTCAATGATATTTATTCCAGCCGACAGCTCTTTTTCATACCTCACAGCTTCTTCGCACCGGCTTTTTCGCACGGTCGGCGCAAAATACAGCTTTTCGTCCTTTATGATCGCCGATATTTTTCCCGGGAGGCACACTTCGTACTCCCTTTTTTCGCCCTTGTCAAAGCACCGCAAAAGCTCTGCTATTTTTGCCACGTGCACGTTTTCGATAAGAGTCTTTCCGGTCTGCTGCTTATAGAGCCGCACTATCACCTCGGAAAGAATACAGTTGTCGAGCTTACAGAGCCTTCGCACGTCATCGGTCATACTATTGTTTGCCGTTTTTTCAATAAATATTTGTGCGTCTTTAAATGTTATGCATTCGCTCTTTAAAGTATCCTCAAAAGACGGATTTACGTTTTTCAGCAGCGGTATTACGTTGTGACGGAAATAATTTCTTGTGTAGTCGTCCTCAAGGTTTGTGGAATCGGTGACAAAAGTCTGACCTTTTTCGGCAAGATACGCCTCCACCTCGTCCCTCGTCACAAATATGAGAGGTCTTATTAGCGTTATACCGCTATTGTCATAGCGCTTTGGAGGTATGCCGCATATTCCGGGAAGAGATGCGCCGCGCGTGAGATTAAACAGCACGGTCTCGGCGTTATCGCTTGCGGTATGAGCGGTCGCAGTGAGAGAAACACCAAATTTTTTGCAGCACTCGGCAAAGAAATCGTACCTCACCTTTCTTGCGGCAGTCTCTGTCGACGTCCTGCTCTCCCTTGCAAAGGAGGCAACATCAAAATCCAGCACCTCTATCGGCACCTTCTGCTCCCTGCAAAGCTCTCTTGCAAATTCTCTGTCCCTCTCGGACTCTTTTCCTCTGAGCTGGTGATTGACATGGCAGGCAAAGACCGAAAGTCCCGGAAAAAACTCCCTAAGCGCCCTCAGCAGCGTCACGCTGTCCGCTCCGCCGGAAAGAGCCACGAGAACTCCGCCGTCCTCGTCGAAAAGCGAGTAGCGGTCGTTTGCCTCACATATTTTTTCGTATATTACTCTGCTTTTGTTATCCATCAGTTATGCTGTTCGTCAATGGTCACAAACTTCGTATACTGTCCGTACCAACCCAGATCAACCTTACCGGTCGAGCCGTGGCGGTTCTTTGCTATGATACACTTAGCGATGTTCTGATTTGCGGGATCGTCCTTATAGTAGTCGTCCCTATACAGGAAC
The DNA here is from genome assembly GCA_905235695.1 of uncultured Clostridia bacterium. GTDB lineage: Bacteria > Bacillota > Clostridia > Oscillospirales > CAG-382 > UMGS882. Next base: position 3,015 of record CAJOMW010000093.1, read on the forward strand.
ATTACCGTGTCGGCGTCCTGCTCTATTGCACCGGAGTCACGAAGGTCTGACAGCATAGGCGTCTTATCCGTTCTGCTTTCGGGACCTCTCGAGAGCTGTGCGCAGGTGATGACCGGTACTTCAAGCTCTTTTGCGAGGAGCTTCAGCGCCCTTGAAATATCCGCAACCTCCTGTACTCGGTTGTCTATTCTTCTGTCTGACTGCATGAGCTGCAGGTAGTCGATAACCACGAGCCCGAGGTTTTTCACCCGTCTGAGCTTTGCCTTCATGCCGGTAACTGTGATGCCGGACGTGTCGTCGATGAGTATATCCGTCTCGCTGAGCCTTGAAGCCGCGTCGCGCAGCTTATTCCAGTCCTCGTCCGCAAGCTCTCCCTTTCTCATCTTATAGCTGTCTATAAGCGCCTCGGAGGCGAGCATTCTCGACACGAGCTGTTCGCACGACATTTCAAGCGAGAACACGGCTACCGTCTTCTTGGTATGACGCGCCACGTTTGTGGCGATATTAAGTGCAAAGCTCGTCTTTCCCATACCGGGGCGCGCGCCTATGAGTACAAGGTCGCTCTTTCCCATTCCGACAAGCAGCTTGTCAATGCCCGAAAAGTATGTCGGCGTACCGAGAGCCGCAGTTCCCTCCTTCTGAAGGAGCTGGAGCTGGTTATAGTTTTCGAGAATGGCGTCTCTTATATGAGTAAAGCCCTTGGTCTCGTTCTTCTCGGCTATATCGAATATGAGCTGTTCAGACCTGTCGAGTATATCGCTTGTATCGCCCTCAGCGGAGAACGCCATATCGCTTATTTGCTCAGACGCCTCTATAAGGCGGCGAAGGACTGCCTTTTCCTTGATTATCCTGACGTAGTCGGCAAGGTTTGACACGGACGGAACTGCCTCGGCGAGCAGCGTGATGTAGCTCTTTCCGCCTGCCTGGTCATAGGTGCCGTTTTTGGTGAGCTCGTCGAGGAGGGTTACAGGATCGAGGTTTGTATCGCTTCTGACGAATATATCGCGCATAGCCTCATATATTCTCACGTGCTGTTCGATATAGAAGTCCTCCGCGCGAAGCTCTGTTGCAACGTCCCTCATCCTTTCGGAGTCTATTATTATAGTTCCGAGGACCGACTGCTCCGCCTCCATGGAAAACGGCATTTTCCTAAGTTTTTCTTCAGATATGACAAGTTCGCTCATTATTCTTTCCTCTTTCCCGCGGCTTCATTATTTCCTCTGCGAAAGGAAGAGCGCCGCTTGAAAGATTCCTTCCGATTTTAATCCTTTTGTGTGACAATAAGGTTAATTTTACCTGAAATTTCGGGATAAAGCTTTGCGTCTATGGTGTAAGTACCGAAGGTCTTTATGGGATCGCCGAGCACTATCTTTCTCTTATCTATGGATATTCCGTGCTGTTTCTCAAGCTCTTCGGAGATTTCCTTGGAGGTTACCGAGCCGTAGAACTTCCCGTCGGCGCCTGCGGTCATATCTATCTTTACGACCAGCCCCTCGAGCTTTTCCTTTGTCTCAATTGCAGCCTGTCTCTCCATTTCCTCATGGTGCTTTTTCGCAGCCTGTTTATTCTTATAGTCGTTCATTATCTTTGCGTCAGCTTCGAGGGCAAGTCCCTTGGGGAGAAGGTAGTTTCTCGCATATCCGTCGGACACCTCGACAAGAGTGTCCTTTTTTCCCTTTCCGCTTACGTCCTGAAGAAGAAGTACTTTCATCTTTATCCGTCCTTTCCTATACCATTTTATAGTAAGCCACAATATCGGCTATTCTAATATCCTGTTATAATAAGATACCATAACTTGGTCTAAAAGTCAATAATTTTGAAATAGTTTTACAAAGTTTATAACATTTCTTTTATTATAGGATTGTTTTACGCAGCTTTATATATTTTACCGGCGGTTGCTCTGCCGGGCAAGGGTGCGGCCGGCAAAAGCGCAGCTTTTGATATTCTTTTTATGTTGCTCTGCTGAACGCAGGTGCGGCTACCAAAGCGCTTCCAGCACTTTGGGGACACGTTTTACGTACTTTTCTTGAAAAAGAAAAGTACCAAAAGATTTTTGCCCTTCCCTCTTGCGGGAATGGCAAATCGAAGGACGCTGCGTCGTCGCATTACGGGTTCC
>CAJOMW010000094.1 GCA_905235695.1 uncultured Clostridia bacterium
TTACAAAACGGTCTGCATTATATGCGCATTTTCGGAATATACATTATTAAATGAAATAAGGAGGAGTAGCAAATGGTCGGAAAATACGACGAAAGGACGTTGACCTTGGCAAAATACATAAGCGAAACCGGCTCTACCGTACGAGATACGGCAAAGCACTTCGGGCTCAGCAAATCCACCGTCCACAAGGACATTACCACTCGCCTTCCGGAAATAAGCGAGGAAATATACGAGACGGTGCGTGTGATACTCGACAGAAACAAGGCGGAGAGGCACCTGCGCGGCGGTCTTGCCACAAAGCAAAAATACGAGCAGATAAAACTGCTCGGCAAGGTCGTATGACAAGTATCGAGTATATCAAGCGATGATACAAAAAGGGCGTCGGGCTGCCGACGCTCTTCTTTGGTTATTGCTTTTTAACTTCGTACAAATACCTGTTCCCTTCCTTGCCCACCATTACAACTTTGTCGAGATATTTAAGCACTCCGAGCGCCATACCGGCGCTGCGGTCGGTTATCTTTGCAGACCTCGCAAAGTCCTTTGCCGTAAACACCTCGGGGAGCGAATCGGGGATAAGCTTATAATAATCGTCTTTTGAGATAATGTCAACCTCGTCAATAAGACGCTCGGGCAGTCTGTCGCAGCGCGTTGAGCCTTTCTTGCCGTCGTTGCTCCAGCCGTCAAGATAGCGGTATTCGACAAGCTCGAGAAGGACGTACTTCAAGTGAAAATGGGGGTGATCGAGATACTGCTTTATGCGATAAAGCTCGCGGAAGGAGTCGGTCACCGCCCCCTTCTTCGGGCTTTTTCTTTTAGGTGTGACCTCGCTCGTCTCTGTGTTTATCCAGCACAGCCACTTTATATGCGGCAAGGGGTACACCACCGTCACGTCGTACTCCGGAAGGAACGCCTCGAGCTTTTTTCCGAGGCTGCCGAAGGACCTCGTCTGCACCTCGTATATGCCGTCCTCACGCTTTATATCGCAGACGAACCTCTTGCACTTTACCTCATGCAGTTCTTCCCTCGGCTCAATATATCTCTTTATGACAGCGTGGAGCGTCTTCTCTCCGAGAGTTCCTATTCCGCTGCGCTCTGCGCCGACGCCTATTACCGCATCGCACGCATCCGAAAACCTCTTTTCCTGCTCGGAAGTTATCATATCAGAATTTTCCGCTTCTGCCGCCGGAGTGAGATGAGCCGGACGAGCCCATGGATACGCTTCCGCCGGAGCTCGATTTTTCCTGTCTTTCTGTTTTTATTACGGTTGAGTACAGGAAAGTGTCGCTGCTTGCGATAAGCTTAAAGCTTCCCTGCTTCAGGTAGTAAGAAGCGTCCGCCTGACTTACTGCAGTGTCCATCTTTTTCTTAAAGTTTGCGGCGACGATCCAGCCTATGAGCACAGCAATAAGCAAGGGAAGAACTATCGTCCAATTGATTTCGTAGTCGGATTTTTTGTCGCTGTTGTAATAGTAAAACTGCCCGTTTTCGGCGCACTCGAGCGTGTAATCGACGTCCGAAACGAACTTATTAAAGGCTCCGTAATAGTCGTTGCGCTCGAGGTACGGCAAAAAGCCGTCTTCAATAACCTCCAGTGCCGCATCATTGAACGCCGCACCGTCCAAACCGACATTGCCGAAGGAGTTTATCGCAAAATCCCTGTCGTCGAGGCTTATGAGCAGCATAATGCCGGATTTGCTCTCGCCGATACCGAAATCGCACTCTCTGTAAAGCGCTTCGAGGTATGCGAGCGCATCGAAGTAATCTCCGAGCGAATTGTCCGTAAATATTACAACGTCGCATGCGTATTTATTTGCGATCTCGTATATCTGAGAATCAAGTATAGTGACCTGCTCGTCAGTGAGTATACCTGCATAGTCGATAACTCCGGTGTACAAAAACTCACCATCATCGGGGAAGCAGTAATACTGCCCGTTTTCGGCGTATTCGAGTATCTCCTTCGCATCGTATACAAAGCTGCTGCAGGCACTGGGAATGTCTTTTTGCTCGAGATAGGGGAAAATGTCGTATTCCATTGCAGACAGTGCCGCATCGTTGAACGCTGTTTCGGCATCTCCGAAAGAGTTTATCGCATATTCAAAAGTATCCGCGCTGATGAGAAGCATTACGCCTGCGAAGCTGTCGCCTATTCCAAACCCGTATTCATCGTAGAAATTGTTTAGATATTCAAGTGAGTCTGCGCCGTCAAGCGTTTCGACAATACACACGAATACGTCGGTTTCGTACTGCTTTATCGTGTCGTAAATTTCATTTTCGAGTGCCAGTTCCTGCTCATCGGGAATGACGCCGGCGTAGTCAAGCACTCTTACGCTTATGTACTCGTCAATTTGATCCACCGAGATGCAGCTTGCCGTAAGGGCAGAGGTAAGAATCAAAGCGCAAGTCAAAATCAATGCGGTAATTGTCTTCTTCATTTCAAATCCACCTTCCTTTCGCCCTCTCATCTCATGAACAGGAAGTAGTACAGTGCGTAGAGCAATATCGAGGATATTCCCGATATTCCAAGGAGGTACGCCCAGTATCGCCCTTTGCTTATGGGATATTCCCCGGCAATTTTTCCGGTCTGACCGTTTATTGCGTAATTATAATTCTTGTCTCTGTATCTCACGTTGAACATCCACACCGGAAGAAATGCGTATCTCACCTTTCCGTCGCTGCTTCTTACTCCGGACTGATTTTCGGTTACAGACGCATAGCCTGTGACGGTCGAGCGGAGCAGCTCCTGCGTAGAGCGATCCACCCTCGCGTTCGCCCTGTCAATACACTGTGTGTTGTCGTAGTCGTACTTATTTGCGAGGTAGCCGGACAGGTAAGCCGTGTCGAAATTCACCGCCTTTGAGTAGTCGTAAGGCTCTATCGCCTCCATGTATGCGTCGTCAGCCTTTTCGGAGCCGTCTACCGGAACATTGCAAAAGCCAGCCTTGCCCTTTCTCATTACGTAAAAGTGGTCGGTTTTGGTGTAGTTGTATTTGGAGTCGCTCCATGTGGTGACTCTTGTCGCATCGTATGTTGCGTCGCCGTCGACATTACAGTCGTACACCCAGAACGGCACGTAAACTCCCTTTACGTTTTCCATCTTACTCTCTCTTATATAGTGCTTTGGCAAAAGCCGTTTTCCCTTACAGCTTTTTTTCAGTATCTGCAAAGCCGCATCCTTAGGAACGGCAAAGGGTATGACGTAGTCAGGCTTCAGACCGCCCTCGAACTGCTTTTTCACTATTGCGGAATTGCCGCAGTAGGGGCATATCGTCGCTCCCGTGGTATCTTCGCCGTATATCTCCGCTCCGCAGCCGCTGCAGGTATACTCGCTGAGGTTTATCACTTCGTCCGAGCCGTATTCGCGCTGCTCGTAGTGCTCCCAGTCGTAAGTTTTTTCCGTGCTGACCTCCTGCTCCGCCTTCTCCATGTTCAAAATGTCTTCAACATTGAATTCGCTGCCGCAGTACTGGCACTTCAGCTTTTGCGAGGTTCCGTCAAAAGCGACCGGAGCCGCGCAGCAAGGGCAGGTATAATTTTTGAATTCAGCCATAAAATGTCACCCCTTATAAGAGTTATATGAGTACATGAATATTTTATCATAAAAAATGTAGTATAAATCAACATTAAATATTGATTTTCCGAAAAATAAAGTTTATAATACCCTTATGAAAGCTCCTGCGGAGAGACTTTACAGTCATACGAACACTTACAATGTCCGACAGGGCTTGCTGAGATAGACTGCAATTGAAAACATTTATTTCAGGACTTGAAAAATATCGAAAATAGATATATAATGTCTTTTGGTTATTTCTTGTTACCTACACTAAAAAACGAAAGGATCGATCTGCAATGTCATTCAGCTTTCCCGAAAAGAAAAAGTTTTGAGAATAATGTATTTTGTCGTGCTCGCAAGCTTTATACTTCCGGCAATTTACCTGTCGATAAGGCTATCTGTCGCCCCGGCAGTCGACGACGAAATGTTTCAGAAATCCGACTATCTGCTGATGATAGTCGAGTGCCTGCTCGGTGTAGTAGTCATAAATATACCGGCGGTCGTATCAAGAACGCTGAAATACGACATTCCCGTATTTCTGAACATCCTCTACCTCATATTCCTGTACTGTGCGATATTTCTCGGAGAAGTTGAAAGCTTCTACTATGTTGTCCCGCACTGGGACGTTATACTGCACTGCATGAGCAGTATGATGCTGGGTATATTCGGGTATATGTTCGTGTATATAATAAACAAGGAGAGTGCGGCAATGAACCTCTCGCCCTTCTTCGTAGCACTCTTTGCGTTCTGCTTTGCCCTCTCGATCGAGGCACTCTGGGAGATATACGAATTCACCTTTGATGGGATACTCGGACTTAATATGCAGAAGTTCCGCCTTGAGAGCGGCACGCCCCTCATCGGCCGAGACGCTCTCGGGGACACAATGAAGGATATTATAATAGACGCCATCGGAGCGTTCACATCCACCACAATAGGATTTATTTCTCTCAAGAAGGGGCGCCCGATAATGGGAAAGGGCCGCAAGAAAAAGGATGATGAGAGAGCGGACGAAGGCAAATAAAAGCTGTATAACAAGTCAAAAAGCCGTCATATCAATAAAATTTAATTTTTTGTTTACAAAATAATCCGCAAAAGCTATTGACATATCGGTTTTGCTGTGTTAGAATACCCGTATCGTGAAAATGCGGTGAAGAAATTAAGCGCTATTGCAAAAATGCTTCAGAGAGCCGGCGGCAGGTGAAAGCCGGTGCAAAAGGCATAGCGTCGTCTCGTTTCCGAGCAGAGTTTCCGAACGGCCTAGGCCAAGTAAGAGATTACGTCTCCCCACGTTACAGGGGCAGGGCTTGATAGAGCCTGACAGAGCGGTCGTGCTTGCACGGCAATTAGGGTGGTACCGCAAACAGAAAGTTTGTCCCTGAGGTTTTCCTCGGGGACTATTTTTTTACAAAGGAAGGAATGGTCTAAAAATGAAAAAAATCGCAATTTCAGACATGACGCTCAAGGAAATGTCAAAAACAGCACAGCTCAGCTTCAAGGAAAAAATCGAAATAGCAAAGCTTATAGACAGGCTAAACCTATCCGTCATTGAGATTTCCCCCATTTCAAACGCAAAGATAGACACTATTCTCATAAAGACTATCTCCACCTGCGTTAAGAACAGCGTTATAGCGCTTCCGGTAAATCTGACGGAAGAGGGAGTCGACGAGGCATGGGAGGCTGTTAAGGGCGCAAAGAAGCCGCGCCTTCAGGTAGTCGTTCCTATGTCTGCCGTACAGATGGAATATATATGCCGCAAAAAGCCGGCGAAGGTTCTCGAAATGATAGACGTGCTCGTAAAGAAGGCGGCGGCGGTTTGCGAAGACGTCGAATTTGTCGCAACCGACGCAACGCGCAGTGAGCCCGAATTTCTCCGCAAGGCGATAGAATGTGCCATAAGCGGCGGCGCAAAGACGATAACGATATGCGACACGGCCGGCGAAATGATAACCGACGAGTTCACAAAGTTCATAACCGAGCTTTACTCAGACATTCCGGATCTTAAAGACGTGAGAGTCGGTATAAACGCCTCCGACGAGCTTAATATGGGAACCGCAACGGTTCTCTCCGCCGTAAAGATAGGCGTTGACGAAATAAAGACAGCCTCCTGCAACAGCACGCTTCCGTCTATGGAATCGGTACTCAAGATAATACGCGCAAGAGGCGACACGATAGGCGTTACCACGGACGTTGGCGTTACGGAGTTTCAGCGTGCGGCAAAACAGATAAGCTGGATATGCGAGGGAAAGAACGAGCATACCCCCTACTCTGCCGCAAGCGCCTCCGCTTCCGACGGCGGCGACAGCTTCTCGCTCAGCGAGTATACAGATATGAAGACGGTCCTTGACGCAGTTGCTTCTCTCGGATACGACCTCTCCGAAGAAGATGCTGAGAGAGTATACGAGGAGTTCAAGCGCACCGCAAGCAAAAAGCAGATAAGCCCGAGAGAGCTTGACGCAATAGTAGCCTCCGCCGCAATGCAGGTGCCGCAGACTTACAAGCTCGTATCCTTCGTAATAAACAGTGGAAACATAATTTCTTCTACGGCAAACGTTCTCCTCGAAAAGGATGGAAAACAGCTCTCAGGCGTATGCATAGGCGACGGTCCCATCGACGCCGCTTTTCTTGCGATAGAGCAGATAGTCGGTCATCACTACGAGCTGGACGATTTTCAGATACAGTCGGTCACCGAGGGGCGCGAGGCAATAGGCTCCGCCGTTGTAAAGCTCCGCTCGGGTGCGAAGGTATACTCCGGAAACGGCATATCTACCGACATAATAGGCGCAAGCATACGCGCTTACGTCAGCGCGCTCAACAAGATAGTATACGAAGAAGCGTAAAGGCGGAAAGGACTGAACATCATGAATTTATCATTTTCAATAAAGGGCTGGAACGGATATACGTTTGAGGACTTTGTAAAGGCCGCAAAGGATTACGGCTTTTCGGGAATAGAGCTCACGAATTTCGACGAAAACGGCTTTACGAAAAAGGGAAATGCGTTTGACAAGTACAACGCTTCCGCAACTCAGAGAAGCCTTTACGAATCGGGCATAAAGATATCGTGTATCGACTCGTCTTGCGACATTTCCTCAAAGGACAGAGCCGAGATAGACAGCAAAATAGACTTTTGCATAGAGACGGCAAAGGAATTCAGGATACCGTACGTAAGAGTTTACGCAAAGGACGAAAACGCCGTCCTTGAGGACGTTATTGCAAACCTCGAATACCTGCTTTCAAAGACGGAGGGCACGGAAATAGTTCTTCTCGTCGAAACGATGGGAATATTTGCAAACACAGAAAACCTGCGCGAGGTGTTCTGCCACTTTGCGACAGATTCCATAGGAGCGCTGTGGGACGTTTATCACACCTGCATGGTTGCCGGAGAGTCCCCCGAAAAATCCATACAGAATCTCGGCGCCGGCGCAAAGCACGTACATATAAAGGACGCAAGAAAGTCGGACGGCGCTCTTGAATACACGCTTATGGGCGAGGGCGAGCTTCCGCTAAAAGAAATCATGGATGCGCTCTCCTCCGTAAACTACGACGGCTTTATCAGCCTTGAATGGGATCCGGCGTGGATGCCCGATATCGGCGTTATGGACATAATATTCTCGCAGTTCGTTGAGTATATGAGGAGCTTCGTTCCCCTCGACAAGCTGCAGAAGCCGCTCTATTACAACAATGCCGGCACGGGAAATTATGTCTGGAAAAAAGACGCTCTCATAGACAAGACTTTTTCGGGCGTTCTCGACGAAATGGTCGAACGCTTCCCCGATCAGTACGCCTTTAAGTACACCACTCTCGACTACACGAGGACGTACTCCGAATTCAGGGACGACGTAGACGAGTTCGCAAGAGTTCTCGTGGCAATGGGTGTTCGCCCCGGTCATCACGTAGCTATCTGGGCGACAAATATTCCCCAGTGGTACATAACCTTCTGGGCTACGACAAAGATAGGCGCCGTTCTCGTAACCGTAAACACCGCATACAAGATACACGAGGCGGAATATCTTCTCAAGCAGTCCGACACGCACACCCTCGTCATGATTGACGGCTACCGTGACTCGGACTACAAGGATATAGTGTCAAGGCTCTGCCCAGAGCTTGAAAATACCGAGCCCGGAAAGCCTCTGCACTCAAAGAAGCTCCCGTTCCTTCGCAACGTAATAACCGTGGGCTTCAAGATGAAGGGCTGTCTCGAATGGGACGAGGCGCTTCAGAGAGCTGACGAGGTTTCAATAGACGAGATACACAGAATAGCGGCAAAGGTCGATCCGCACGACGTATGCAATATGCAGTACACCTCCGGAACGACGGGCTTCCCCAAGGGTGTTATGCTCACGCACTACAACATAGTAAACGACGGCAAGTGCATAGGCGACAGAATGGATCTATCCACAGCAGACCGCATGATGGTACAGGTGCCTATGTTCCACTGCTTCGGCATGGTGCTTGCGATGACGGCGACGATGACGCACGGCGGAACCCTGCTTCCCCTGCCCTATTTCTCGCCCAAGCCCGCCCTTGCCTGCATAAACCGCGAGAGAATAACCGCCTTCCACGGCGTGCCGACTATGTTCATAGCAATGCTCGAGCACGAGGATTTCCCCAAAACCGACTTCAGCTACATGAGAACCGGCATAATGGCAGGCTCTCCCTGCCCGATAGCCGTAATGCAGGACGTCGTAAACAAGATGCACATGACGGAGATAACGATAGTTTACGGTCAGACCGAGGCTTCTCCGGGATGCACGATGAGCTCGACGGACGATCCGCTTGAAGTGAGGGTTGCTACAGTCGGCAGAGCTATGCCGGAGATAGAGTGCAAGATAGTGGACCCGGAAACGGGCGAAGACCTGCCTGTCGGCGAGAACGGCGAGTTTGTGGCGCGCGGATACAACATAATGAAGGGCTATTACAAGATGCCAAAAGCAACCGAAGCTGCGATAGACAAGGAAGGCTGGCTCCACACAGGCGACATTGCCTGCAAGACCGAGGAAGGAAACTACCGCATAACCGGCAGACTTAAAGACATGATAATCCGCGGCGGCGAGAACATCTACCCGAAGGAAATTGAGGAGTTTATATACACCCACCCGAAGGTAAGTGACGTTCAGGTCATAGGCGTTCCCGACGAGCAGTACGGCGAAGAGATAATGGCATGCGTTATCCTCAAGGAAGGCGAACAGATGACCGAAAAGGAAATGAAGGACTACGTACTCGCCAACATGGCAAAGCACAAGGTGCCGAAATACGTCGATTTTGTGACGGAATTCCCGATGAACGTTGCCGGTAAGATACTCAAATACAAGATGCGCGAGGACGCCATTGAAAAGCTCGGACTTAAAAAGGCGGCAAGCATCGAGACGGCGT
>CAJOMW010000095.1 GCA_905235695.1 uncultured Clostridia bacterium
GCCAGCAGAGAATACTTCTCAACAGAAATTTTCTCATATCGAGAGCTCGCTCCGACGACTATTACTACCCGAGAGCAAGGGGGCTATCCCTCGGAGGAACTCCGGAAGCCGGCGAATGCATAGTTACGAGCGCATACGACGACTCGGGACTCAACTATTTATGCGTAGTTATGAACGCCCACACGATAGACGACGTCAACATGGCGTGCGTAGATGCGGCAAATCTGCTGAAAACCTGCATTGAGAATTTCTCATATTCCACCGTGCTTTCGGAAAAGAATGTCATTTGCGAAATACCGGTAAGACTTGCGACAGATACCGACTACGTGACGCTTCTCCCAAAGACAGACCTCAAAGCCATTCTTCCTAATGAGCTCGACTATGCGTCCGAGATAACCGTCGAGCCGAGAGTAAGCAAGGATTATGCCTCGGCACCGGTTTATGAAGGAGACGTGTTCGGCGAGGCAGTCGTAAAGTACAAAGGAGACGTTGCGCTCGGCAGCGTATCTCTCGCGGCGGGAAAGAGCATCGACAAGAGCAACGTGCTCTACTTTCTTGACAGAGCGGAAAGCGTTATACTCGGAAGATGGTTCAAGGTTTTCGCAATAACTGCCGTAATTCTCCTCGCTCTGTATTTTGCGGCATCGGTATTCTTTACGTCCAAGAGAAGAAAAAGGCGTTACAGAAGATAAACGAAAGCTCACGGTTTTGCCGCCGTGAGCTATTTTTTACTTTGACAAATAATTGCTTAGTCTTATAAACACCGCTGCCGCTTCCGCACGAGTCAGAAGATTATACGGTCTGAGCGAGCCGTCCTCATACCCTGAGAATATCGAAGCGTTTATTACATTCTTTACAAACTGATTGTTTGCGTCGTCCAAAGGCAAGTCAAAATATGCGCTTATGTCGTAATCCTCGGGCGCCTCGCCGCATATTTTTCCGAGTACCTTCATTACTTCCTCTCTCGTAATGTAGGATGAGCCGTCAAATATCATATTTCCGTCCGCATCATAATGCATAACGTCGTCGAGCAGACCGCTCATATATATCCTGTAAAGCGCATCATACGCCCATTCGGGGACCGAATCCGCATCAGCAAAATCGAGTCGCCAACTTTTGTCTACGTTACTGCCTGCGCTAACAGCCACGGAAGTATTTCTATCCGGCACCGAAAGGGCAGCCCCGATACCTGTTATACGCTGGAGCATGATGCAGAATTCATACCTTGAGTACTGCCTCTCGGGAAAATAATATGCCGTGCCGTCTTCGGATAATTCGCCTATCACTATCCCCTTTTTATTGAGCTCGTATATCTCCCTCACCGCCCAGTGATTTTTGATATCTGCGAAGGGATAAGCATCGACTTTTACGGCAACGCTTCCGAAAGTATTTCCGATACCTGCCTTTATAATAAGCTCCTGTCCTTCTGTTCGGGGATAGAAAGCCCCGTTATCAAAGTATCCGCAGTATGCCTCGGGAGCTCCTTCATTTTTAGATCCCTTATTGGATGGAGAGACGGAAAAAGTATAGTCGCCTGTATCGCTCTCGAGAATAAAGCCCCGATAATTTGATACGGCTTTGAGGTTTACGCTGTCAAACGGAGCGACAACCGTTTTGTCGGCTGTCAGCGAAATGCTGTCCGGCTCGCTGACCGAGACTATATTCAGTGCGGCGTTTTCGGTTTTCTTTCCGTCAAGTGATGCGTATATCCTGACTGTGCCGACCGTTCCGTCTGGATAGTATTTGCCGTCTGATACATAACCGCCGTCCTTTGAGTAAAGGGAGAGGTCTTCGCTGTTGTACTGCGCGGAGAAGCCGTACTTATCGGCGGCGACGGCGTCGCCTATCTCTATGCCCTTTCCCGATAGAGTGATATAATGGTCGCCGTATACATAGGCGCTTTCGGCTTTTCCGTCTTTTTTATACGAATTTGTGAATATAATTGCGTTTGACACGCGCCTTTCCGTCTTTTCGGACGGTGAATTAACCGTAGATGCAATATCAAAGCCCGGAAGTGAAGCGTTTACGGCAGTAGATCCTCCGCCGTCTAAATTTGCGGCATATACGCACCCGAGTGATTTCATTTTCTCTGCAAGCTCGATGAGCTTGAGCCCGGTGCTGAAATTTTTCTGCCTGCCGTCTGCGGCGTACAGCACGATAGAGCCGTCCTCTTTTATTCCCACCGCCGTTCTCGGCTGAGCCGAGAGATAGTGGCTGAAGGTTCGGTCATCGACAGTAACGCCGTCTTTTACGATGACTGTACCCGTGCCTATCGCCATTTTTACGTCATAGAACGCCTCGTTTCCGCTAATGTCGAGTTTAAGTGTGCTTCCCACGGAAAATCTTTGATCCCTCAGAACATATCCGTAGGACGAGTTGTCGGCGCTTAGAACGTATGCACCTTTTGGTATATCCGTGCTGACGGCATCAGGTATAACCTTTGTTACTACAAGCTCCTCACTCTTTCCCATTCTCGGATAAGAGTTTTCTATTTTGTAAAAAGCGTCTCCGTAATAGTGGTATCCCGTAATCTCTCTTACCTTCTCCGCTAAAAGCGCTTTGTAGTCGGTGATTTCGGCTTTCTCTGTCTCCCCCGCTTTGTCCAAAAGAGGCTCAGAGCTTTCCCCCAGCGCCTCAAACAGACTGTCAAGCTCCTGTGCGTCGGCGTCTGACACGTCAAAAATCCCACTTTTATTTTTTAAGGATTCAGCCATTTCGGAAAAAGTCATTCTGTCGCTGTACGGATAGAGGACAAGCGAAGTATTTGAGCTCTTGATATTGGTTTTAGGCGAATATTTATCGGAATATAAATACAGCCCGTATTCTGAAAATTCTTTATTAAAATGGAGAACGGTATGCTTTACGCCGTATTCGTCAGTAATAGTAAGGACTATCGAAGGCTTATCAATGAAGAAAGTGCCGTCGGTTCTTTCGGCAAGGCAGAAGCTGTCCCTGTCGGTAGTATATAGCTCGTAGCCGGATATAAAAGCCGACTCGGGGACGCCCGTCGACATATTAAAAAAGTCAGCGTTCATGCCGGCAACGTAATTCTCATCGGGAAAATTTACGGAAGCCATGTTTCTTATGTTGTCCGTCTTATAGAGATAGCCGGAGTTGACAAACGACATTCTTGTCACTTGGTTCGGGGTATATTCAAAAATATACTCCCTCTGGAGTCCGTAAGAAGGATGATAGTCTATATTTCTTGTATATGTAAGTCCTTCGGACAGCTCATACGACGCAGAATAAGCGTTTGAAACGACATCGGTGTAGGTCTGACTTTGGATCGTGTCGTCGGCAAGTACGTAAAAGTCAAGTAAAAAGCTGAGTATACACAGCACAGCCACTGCTCTTTTTTTCATACGCAAGCATCCTTTCAAAAAATATTTGTATTATGCGCAAAAATATGATATAATATCAGTATAAATGATTATATCATTGTTTTTTCTTAAAAAAATGTATTATCGTTGAACGAATATTGAAAAATTGATTATTTCTCAGGGATAATTTTGAAATTTAGAATCGTACGCTTGTGGAGAATGTAATAATATGAGTCTTGAAAATATAAGAGAAGAGACAGAGCTTTGGGAAAAGCTGAAAAATACGGAAAAGGCCATAGTTCTGTACGGCATGGGCGACGGCGCGGATAAGATACTGAACGTCTGTGAGCAAAAGGGCATTGAAGTGCGAGGCGTTTTTGCAAGCGACGAGTTTGTGCGAGGTCAGACTTTCAGGGGGTATACCGTAAAGACGTACGCCGATATCAAAGAAGAGCTTTCGGATTTGATAATTCTCGTCTCTTTTGCCTCAAAGCTTGACAGCGTGATGAAAAAAATATATAATCTATGTGAATATGACGAGCTTTATGCTCCCGATGTTCCCGTTTTCGGAGACGGACTTTTTGACAAGGCTTTCTTCACGGAAAATATTGACAATTTTAAGACCGTTTACAGCGCTCTTTCCGACGACACCTCAAAAATTGCGTATGAAAACGTCATAAGATACAAGATAACGGGAAATCTGAAATATCTCAGAGAATGTGAGACAACCACGGACGAGTGCTATAAAAATATAATAATGCCGAAAAGCGGCTCAGGATATGCAGACATCGGAGCATATAACGGGGACACGATTCGCGAATATATTTCGTATGCGGGGAGTAATGTGAACGTATACGCATTTGAGCCGGACGAAAAGAATTTTGCAAAGCTCGAAAAAAACGTATCGGGTCTCGGCATCAAAAGCGCCAACCTTTTTAACATTGCCGCATGGGACAAAGAGGAGGAGCTTGCGTTCTATTCCCGTTCGGGCAGAAACAGCGCCCACACCACAAATCATTCGGGACTTCGCGAGACAAAGATACGAGCCGACAGACCGGATAAGTATATTGATTCGAGGATAGATTACGTAAATATAGACGCCGAGGGCTCGGATATGCAGGCAATAAAGGGACTGAGCGGAACTGTGGACAAATATAAGCCGGTCATCTCGTGCGCAGTGTATCACAGAAACGAGGATATGTTTGCATTGCCTATGCTTCTGATGCAAATGTACGGCAAATATAAGCTCTACCTACGCCATTTTCCGTATATACCGGCATGGGACACCAACATATACATAAAGTATGATGAATGACGCAGTCGTATAAGGAGTTAAAAATGAAAGAATATCTTGAAGCCGGAAAAATCATAAATAAAAGAGGTCTTTCGGGCGAGCTTAAAATCGAGAGCTACTGTGACTCTCCGCAGGCATTCTGCTCGTTTAAGAGAGTTTTTCTCGACCGTGACGGCAAGGACGAGAGAAGCGTCATCTCGGCAAAGATATACAAAGGCTATGTATATCTGAAAATCGATGGCGTTTCGGACTCTGAAGAAGCAGACAGACTTCGCGGAAAATCGCTTTATATCTTCAGAAACGATGTCCATATCGGCGAAGGACGCATATTTATTGATGATATAATCGGACTCCAGGTAAAAGATGCAGACACGGGTGAAGTATACGGGGTTCTTAAAGACGTTTTCAACAGCGGTGCCTCGGACATTCTTTCTATTGACAGAAACGGAAAGGAATACCTTATTCCTTCGGTCGACGAGATAGTTGTAAGCATAGATACCGAACGATACCCGGTCTCATTGACGATGCGGAAGAAATAAAGTAAGGAAAAGACATGAATTTCAGAATACTCACCCTCTTTCCCGAAGTGCTTGAGCCTTATATGAGCGCAAGCATAATAGGAAGAGCACGTCAAAACGGATATATAAATATTGACTTTTTCAATATCAGAGATTATACTTTAGACAAGCACCGCAGAGTTGACGACACGCCATACGGCGGCGGCTACGGCATGATAATGGCTCCTCAGCCGCTTCTCGACTGCCACAAGGCGGCACTCTCCGGACTTTCCGGGAGTACGGTCACTTTATATATGTCGCCGCAGGGAAAAAAGCTGACGCACGAAAAGGCGCTCGAGCTGTCTAAGTACGATAATATAGCAATTATTTGCGGACATTATGAGGGTATAGATCAAAGAGTAATAGACAAGGTCGTTGACGAAGAAATTTCCATCGGGGATTACGTGCTGACGGGCGGAGAGCTTCCGTGTGCAATAGTTGTTGACGCCGTATCGCGCCTTATAGACGGAGTGCTCCCGGACAGCGAGTGCTATGAGGGCGAGAGCATAGCGAGCGGACTTCTCGAGCATCCGCAGTATACAAAGCCGTACGATTACGAGGGCATGACCGTGCCGGACGTGCTGACGGGCGGCAATCACAAAGACATAATCGAATGGCAGAGAAAAGCCGCATTGAAAAAGACTCTTTCTGTAAGACCGGATCTTCTTGAAACGGCTCGACTTACCAAAGAGGACATACTTTATCTCGAAGAGATAACAAGCAACACCGAAGATTGACGATCTAAAGACAGGACGGGAGGTGATACGGTGCAGAGCAATAAGACATATTACAAAAAAAAGTATCACGGAAGCGTAATAATATATTATCTTTCCAAATTTTCAAAGAGAGTCGCAAATCTCGCAAAATCAAGTATACTGCTCGGCTTCTTCTGCGATTTTGATAACCTTGAGGGCAAATATAAAAGCAGTGTTACGTCGGGCTTCCCCTTCTCTCCGCCAAAAGAGCCTCGCACTGAAACTGAAAATAGCCATGTACAGTCAAAACAGCATACTGCTCGGCCTTTTTGAAAAAGCAGAAAAGAGCTTCCTCAGGAGCAACCTCCGTACGCTCGGGATATTTTTTATGTCCTTCGGAGGCTATATTATATCCGTAAATCTCGTTACGTCACTCGACAATTTGCTTTTCTTTAATTTTACGGACACCTTCATCTTCGGCTGCATACTGTTCTTGATCTCT
>CAJOMW010000096.1:0-5792 GCA_905235695.1 uncultured Clostridia bacterium
GACAAGCTATGACAAGGCAGATTATACAGTTCCATGTGCGATAGTACTCGGAAGCGAGGGAGACGGCGTATCCGAGCTTGTAAAAAAGAACTGCGATTACATAGTATCTATTCCCATGAGAGGGAAAGTAAACTCGCTTAACGTGTCCACCGCGGCGGCGGTGCTTCTTTACGAGGCGATAAAACAGAGAAGTAATAATTAACATATCGGAGGGTAAAGCAATGGCTGAAAAAGAAACTAAGGGCAGCGGTATTTTCAAGCGTTTCTTTGGCAATACAGAGCAGACGTCTGAAGATTTGAATGTTGTTGAGATTCTCGATTCAGAGAAGAAAAAGGCAGGTGAATCGGAGGAAGTCGTATCGGCGTCCGAGCACAGCGAAGATGATGCAATGCCTAACATGACTCTGGATGAAATGGACGATGTAAATACAAAGTCAGATGATAAAGCTCAGAAAATTTCGGAGAAAAATGCTGAAGCTCCCGAAGCTGAGAGCAATATCGAAAAAGAAGCAAAAGACTTTTTCGAGAGCCACCACGACGAGTCAATAGAAGAAAAGGTAAACCATATACACGAAAATGCTATGCGCAGTTATGCAAGTGAATATGACGACACAAGCTCTGACAGTGAAGTTGAAGATTCCGAGACATCTTCTGAAGAGCCGGAGGGCTCAGAGTCTGACAGCGATGACAGCAATGAGCAATGAAAGCGCCGCTTCTTCCGCAAAGACGCAGAGCTACAGTATGCAGCAGCTTATCGATGCATTGAAGTCGGGAAACTCTGCTTCATCTGATGAGGAAGATGATGAAGATGACGGCAAAAAGAAGAAAAAGAAAGCGCCTAAGGGGCTGGAGTTCACAGATGATGAAATAAATCTTGGCGAACATGATTCCGAGCTGTATGAAGATGTAAACGAGTACTATCACGACTTTGAGTACACAGAAAAAGCACAGGATACAACTCTTTTCAAAAGCTTCAGAAAGTCGGCTGTTGTTTCGTGCATATCCGTGATACTCACATTTATATTTACGGCATTGTGCCTATGGTTTGAGGTAGGACACGGCGCCGGTCTTCCGTTTGCAAACGTAATGAGACCGGGAAGGTACGGACGTGTATTTTCGATGATCGTTCTTGAAATGCTGGCCGTATGTGCATTTCTCAACCTCGACGGACTTCTCAGAGGCGTGCGGAAGCTCTCTCTGAAGCGTCCGGCACCGGAATCAATAGCGTTTATTATTACGGTTGTCTGCGCCTTACATACTATAATTTCCGCAGCTTTAGCGTATGAATCCACGTCCCTCAAAACCTTCTGCTTTGCAGGATGCGGAGCGCTTCTCGTGCTCTCTGTAAATACGTTCATCAAGTCGTTCACAAGATTTAAGGCGTTCAGAGTAGTGCTTTCCAAAAAGCCGAAGCTCTCAACGAAAGCCCTAAGCGCTCTTGCGGAGGAGAGAACGGTATTTGATAAGTATCTCAATGAGGATTCGGATATTCTCGAAGTCGTTAAGACTGAATCGGTATCGGATTTTGTAAAGCATACGTACACCGTTCCTAAGGCTACGAATTTGTGTAATTTAATAATGTATGTAGTGCTTGCTGTCAGCGTAATAGCAGGGCTCATTACCGGATTTCTCATGCAGTTTTCGGTATACGATGCGATAACAAGCGGAGTATTTGTGTTCCTCTTCTCATGCCCGGTAAGTTTTCTTGTAGCTACGGCGCTCCCGTACTTTATCGCTTCTGTTCGCGCTTATAAATTACATTCGTCGATACTCGGAGAGGCCGCCTGCGATGTATACGAAAATGCGGGGGTCATATCCTTTGACGATACAGAGGCGTTTTCTCCGAAAGCCACAAAGGTTACAAGCATAAAGACTTATAACAACCACAGAATTGACAAGGTAGTCGTATACATGGCAAAGATTTTCGATAAGCTCGGAGGTCCTCTTTCAAGCGTATTCTCAAGCACCCTTCAGGATGCTTCTTATACAACGGACGACGTAATGCTGGTAGAAAACGCTGTTGACGGATTGAGGCTTACAATAGGCGAGGACGATGTGCTCGTCGGCACCGGAAACTTCCTGAGAATGTACGGTATCGAAACCCCCATAGACGCCATTGACGAGACGGAGATGCGCTCGCTCACGAGCATTATATGGCTTGCATGCAATAATTCTCTCGCTGCAAAGTTCTACGTCAGATACGGACTTAACAGAAACTTTGAAGATATGCTTAAAAAGCTTTACGACGCAAGTATATGCAGCGGCGTAAAGACGGTCGATCCCGGCGTTGACGACCAGCTGCTCGGCGGCTTGCTTAAAGGTAAGAATTACCTTGTAAGAGTTATAAAGAGGGATAGCAAGGAGATAGGAAAGGTAGAGGAGAAGCTGCCCGGTGCTGTAATTTCTACCTCCGGCGTACATAACTTCCTCAAAACCTTTATACTGGCGGACAAACTGAGAGGCGTGTATAAGTCAAACGTAGTGCTGTCGATAATCAGTGCGTTTATAGGAATCGTGCTTTCATTCCTGCTTGTGTTCAGCGGAGCACTGACCGGTTCGGCTGCGCTTATCGTGTTCCTCTTCCAGCTTGTTTGGCTGATACCCCAGGTAGTTATATCACTTCTTGGTAAATAAGAAAAAAGAAAACAAAAACATAAAAATAATTGAGCCACAGATTCAGGTAAGTCTGTGGCTCTTATGTTTAAGTTGATTTTTATGCTTCTTTGACTTTTCTGAATTTCCCGAACGCAAGATACACTATCGCCGCAATAAGTACGGCAATACTAATCCACTGTGACGTCGAAAGTCCACCCCAAAAGCCTCTTATCACGTCTCCTCTGAAGAACTCGAGTATGAATCTCAGAGGCGCGTACATGAGACAGTAATAAGCGAGCAGGTTTCCTTTTCTTGTTACACGCTTTGAAAGAATTACGAGAATTGCAAATATCACTATCTCAAAGAACGCTTCGATAAGCTGAACCGGGAGAAGATAAACACCGTGCGGCGCAACGCTCGAGTTGTTTAACATCACGCCTATACTTTTGTCGACTTCTATTCCGTAGCAGCACCCCGCAAAGAAGCAGCCTACTCTGCCAAAGGCGTGTATCAGCGCAAATGAAGGGATTATTACGGGAAAATAGTCATATAACGATATGTCCATGACCTTTGCGTATATGGCTGCGGCAACGACCGCCCCAATAAAGCCGCCGTAGAAGACCATACCGCCGCTGATATAAGTGCTGATAAATAGGGAAGTATCGGTAAAGAGGTAATTAAAATCTGATATAAAGTCAGGCAGGATCGTAATGATATACAGAACCTTTGCACCGATTGCAGCTCCTATTCCTCCCATTGCCATGATGTATGCACAGTGCGCTTTGTCAATGCCAAAGCTCTTGCAGCGCAGGTATGCGACTATCAAGCCAATCAAAAATCCCGTTACCGCCATAAGTCCATACATAGGGATAGTTCTTCCGAAAACTGTAATGTACTCAAGCATTGATCTCACCTCTGAAAAGAATATATGACTGTTTTTACTTCATGGCAACGACAGTGACTCCGGAATCTCCTTCGCCGAAGGTGCCCGGCCTGAATGATGCAACCCTCTTGTCGTGCCTCAGAAACTCCCAGACGGCTTTTCTGAGCGCTCCCGTGCCTTTTCCGTGTATTATCCGTACCGAGGGAAGGGTAGCTATGACGGCGTCGTCAAGAAACTTGTCAATGACTAAGATCGCATCGTCGCCTATCATACCGCGGATATCCAGCTCAAATTTTGCGTCAAGCGCTTTATCGGGAGCGCGCGGCGGAGCTTTTTTCTGCGGCTTCTGCTCCTTTTCTTCAATGAGACGGAGCTTTTTCTTCTTTGTCTTTATCTTTGCACTGCCTATCGCAACAGTGACGTTTTCACCGTCGATATTCACTATCTGCCCTGATTTTCCGAAGTCGGAAAGCTGAACGTTGTCGCCTACCACGTATTCGCGCGGAGGTATATATTCAGACTCGATTTTGTTTGCTATCTTTGAGTCCTTTGACGCATATCCGAGGGACTTTCTGACGTTTTCTCTCGTCTTTTCAAGCTCATTTTTGAAGTCTTCGGAATCCTTTTTTCTCTGTATCTCCTGGAGCTGGTCAAATACGTAATCCGCCGAGCTTCTCGCACGTTCAAGCAGTTCAGAAGCCTTTTTCTCCGCCGAGCTGCTTTCTCTTTCCATTCGCTCATTGAAATCTCTGCGCATTTTTTCGGCTTCCGCATACATTTTTTCAGCTTGTGCGAGCTTTTTATCTGCGTTCTCCCGTTTGCCTTCAAGCTCGAGCCGCTGTTTTTCAAGCTTTCTTATGATGCCTTCAAACGAGCGTGCCTCGCCGCCGAGCTTTGCTTTGGAGGCGTCAATTATATCCTTTGATATGCCGAGCCTTGAAGCGATTGCAAAGGCGTTTGAGCGGCCGGGAAGCCCGATGATCAGCTTATAAGTGGGGCGAAGAGTCTGAATGTCAAATTCGCAGGAAGCATTTGAAACGCCGGGCGTATCGAGAGCGTATGCTTTCAGCTCCGAATAGTGAGTGGTAGCGGCGCAGAGGCATTTGCACGACGTTACTTTTTCGAGTATCGACTGTGCGAGCGCCGCACCCTCCAGGGGATCTGTGCCTGCGCCAAGCTCGTCAAAAAGTATTAGTGAGTTTGGCGTGAAATTCCGGAGTATCTCAACTATATTTACCATGTGGGCGGAAAAAGTAGAGAGCGACTGCTCAATGCTCTGCTCGTCTCCTATATCCGCAAGTATGCTGTCAAACACGGGAATTGTCGAGCCGTCATCACAGGGAATGTGAAGCCCGGTCTGCGCCATCATTGAAAGAAGTCCTATGGTTTTCAGTGTGACCGTCTTTCCGCCGGTATTGGGACCTGTGATAACGAGCGTAGTAAAATTCTTGCCGAGATATACGGATATAGGCACAGCTTTGTCTTTGTCGAGAAGAGGGTGCCGGGCATTTATGAGATTTATATATTTGTTCTTGTTTATTACCGGCTCGCATGAAGATGTGGCAAGTGACATTTCGGCTTTTGCGAATATTACAGCTATATCGCATAGCGTGTTATAGCTTGAAATTATCTCGTGCGAGAATTTGTCACACTCAGCCGAAAGCTCGTATAAAATGCGCTCCATTTCGGCTTTTTCCTCCGCTTCGAGAGTGCGAAGGCGGTTATTTGCCTCGACTATCTGCATAGGCTCTATAAATACCGTTGAACCTGAGGCTGACGTGTCGTGGACAAGCCCTTTTATCTCGTTTTTGTATTCGTTCTTTACGGGAACGACGTATCTGCCGTTTCTTATGGTCACAATATTTTCCTGCAAATATTTTGACTCTGAACCGGAGGTGTATTTTTGAAGTATGTCTCTTATTTTATTTGACGCATTCTTTATAGACTGTCTTATCCCGAGCAGCTTTTGAGAAGCGCTGTCAGCCATCATATCTTCTGCTATTATTGCCGCAGTTATCCTGTCGCGCAGATATTTATTCGGCAAAAGACGCTGTCTGTACGAGTCGAGAAGGGGATACTTCTCGCCGAGCGTAAGATAAGAGCTGAGCGACATCACAGACGTCAGAACGGACGCAATTTCAAGCAAAGCCTGCATTGAGAGCATTGCGCCCTTTGACGCCATTGCCATATATTCGGTTATGTCTTTAGCCGAGCCGAAAGACGGCGCACCCTTAACGTCGAGATATGCTTTTGCTTCGGTCACTTCCTTCTGCATATTTACTATCATTTCATAGGATACGGAGGGGCGAAGAGA
>CAJOMW010000096.1:5807-8270 GCA_905235695.1 uncultured Clostridia bacterium
TCTATTGAAGCATAGGAAGAGAGGATACTGAGCACCTTATCAAGCTCGAGCGTTGTTACCGCACGCTTGAATGAGTCGTATGTCAGCTCGTTCAGCGCATCTGAGTCAAGGTATAAATTATTTTCTTTCATGTATATTTCCTTATAGTTTGTTCTGCCTCAGCCGACGCATAAAAATACCCGGCTTCAAATTGTTGTCTGACAGCCGGCGAGAATCAGCAGAAATTCCGCTTCCTCCATGCGCCTTTGGCTGACTATTGCCTTTAAGCTCTTCTATTTAAGATACGGCAATGTTTCATATCCCTTCCATTTAGCAAGATACCTTGCCAGAATGGCGTTGTCGAGAGCCGTAACTTTGCCGTCGCCGTTGAGATCGCCGCAAATAGTTTTTTCTGCTGTAACAGTAACATCGCATGTCGCAGTCTTGTTTCCGTCCTCGGTCGTAACGGTGATTGTCGCATTTCCTGCTGCCTTTGCCGTTACAACACCGTTTGATACGGTTGCAATGCTTGTATTGGAAGAAGTCCATGTTACATTTTTGTTTGTTGCATTAGACGGAGAAACTGTGGCGGTGAGGGTGTCGGTTGCGCCTATACCTAGATTGAGGGACGATTTGTTGAGAGAGACGGCAGTTACAGAATCCGTGTTTAACTCCCAAACCGCATAAAGCTTAACATTGGCATTTGCCGAATACGTGCTGCCTGCGCTGTAAGCGACGGATCCGGTCGGGGTAATTGCCCAGCCGCTGAATATATATCCGTCACGTTTGGGTATTACGGTGCTGATTTGCGTTTGCTCGCCCTGTGTGCCTATCTGCGGCCGCGGTGCGCCGGTGCCGCCGTTCGGATCGTAGCTCACCTTGTACGCAAGGTGTATGTTCGCATTATTGACAGGCGTACGGCTGTACGCACTTGTCAGATTTCTCCACTGCGGCATTGATCCGCAAAAATAAATGTCAGACAGCCGAATACAGCCGGAAAAGGCCTTTTCATCAATAACATTCAGGCTTTCAGGGAGTGTCGCGGAGGTCAGCATACTACAGTTGTAGAATGTATCAGGTCCGATATTAGTCACGCCGTCGGGGATCGTTACGCTCGTAAGACTTTCGCAACCGTAAAACGCCTTCTCGCCAATGCTCGTCACTCCATTTTCAATGGTAACGGTGAGTATATTTGACTCATAATCGCCCCACGGAGCGGTGGTAATATATTTGCCGTTTTTATTTATAGGTGTCATAATAGTTATACATAGCACCCGTGCCGCTTATGACAAGGTCGCCGTCATCGTACAGCGTCCATGTCAGATTGTCGCCGCATGTGCCGGAGGCGAGAATCTCTCTTTGCGGCAAATCGCCGAGAAAATGCACTGTATATCCGCCATCAACATCTCTGCCGACATCTTCATTCCAGCCATTGCCCTTTGTTATGGCATTCCACTGCTGCTCTGTGCCGTTATAGTATATGTCAGAGAGTTTGCAGCACAATGCAAACGCATAATTTCCAATATTCGTCACGCTGCCTCCGATCGTCACGCTTGTAAGGCTTGCGCAAACTTCAAACGCACACCAGTCAATGTTCGTTACGCTGTCAGGGATCGTATATGCCGTATCCGTCCGCCCTATCGGATATTGGATAAGGTTAGTGACCTCTTTGTTGAACAAAACTCCGTTTATATCTTTATACGCAGTATTGCCCGCAGCGACCGATATGCTCGTAAGGCTTGTGCAATTGTAAAGCGCATAACCGCCAATACTCGTCACGCTATCGGGGATCGTGATGCTCGTAAGGCTTGTGCAATTGTAAAACGCAGAGCCGCCAATGCTCGTTACACTGTCAGGAATATTCACGCTCGTAAGGCTTGTGCAACCTCTAAACGCATAACTGCCAATGCGCGTCACGCTGTCTCCCACCGTTACGCTCACAAGAGCGGTGCAACCGTTAAACGCATAACCGCCAATGCTCGTTACGCTGTCGGAAATCGTCACGTTCGTAAGAGCGGTGCAACCCCAAAACGCATCCTCGCCAATGCTTGTTACACTGTCAGGAATATTCACGCTCGCAAGGCTTGTGCAATTGTAAAATGCAGCGCCAATGCTCGTCACGCCGCCTCCAATCGTCACGCTCGTAAGGCTTGTACAATCTTCAAACGCCCAATCGCAAATACTCGTCACGCTGTCGGAAATTGTAACGCTCTCAAGGTCGGTGCAGAAGAAAAACGCATGATCGCCGATGCTCGTAACACCTTCTGGGATCGTATACGCCGTGTCCTTGCGCCCTGCCGGATATTTGACAAGTGTCGTGCCGTCTTTGCTGAACAAAACGCCGTCTATATCTTTATACGTCGTATTGCCTGCGGCGACCAAGATACTCGTAAGGCTTGTCGCATAACTGCCAATGGTCGTCACGCTGGCGGGAATAGTTATGCTCGTAAGAGCGGTGCAACCTGAAAACGCCCAATTGACAAT
>CAJOMW010000097.1 GCA_905235695.1 uncultured Clostridia bacterium
TTGTAAAATACAAAAATGAATGGTATAATCACATCAAGTGACAGAAAGCGAGGTAAAATCAAATGCTCTACACTAATAAGACCGAATTTACTCACGAAAGCACTGATAAATTCAGAATACTCGGAAGATCTATATCAGATGAAACCGGACTTCACTTTACCTGGAGCAACAACGGAATTGAATTTGCCTTCAAGGGCGGCGACAGAATAAACATTCATTTTGGCGATTATAATTGTGATGCACCCGTGTACGTTAAGGTATACGTTGACGGAAAGACCGAGAAGCACTGCCTTTACGGAAAAGATCCGAAGATAGTAATAGACGGTTTGGATAACGCAAAGCCTGCTGCTCAGGATATCGGAGGGCGGAACGCCTCTGATATTCAAAAAGGCAGAGATATACGGAAAAAATCCCGTTCTTCTCGCTCCCCCAAAGGAGAAGAAGCTGCGGATAGAATTTATAGGCGACTCGATAACCTGTGGCTTCGGGGACATAGCTCCGCGCTCCCAGGACACCTACTACACCTATCAGCAGGACAGCACCGAAACCTACGCCTACTACACCGCAAAAAAGCTCGGAGCCGAGATACGCACCGTCTGCATAAGCGGTCAGGGCGTATACCGCAACTGCAGCAAGGAGGAAGGCACTCCGTTCATAAAAATCTTCGATATGTCTCTGAGAGGCAAATACGGCTACGACCACTCGACGTGGATTCCCGACGTTGTAGTGCTGAATTGCGGCACAAATGACGTTCCCGGAGGAACTGAGCCCGACGTTATGTACGAAGAGGGCGGAAAGCTGATAGACAAGGTGCGAAGCGCTTATCCCACGTCTTCCATAATCTGGATATACGGCATGATGAACGACAAATTCAACGATACCTTAAAGAAGCTCGTCTCTGACAAGAAAAAGAGCGGCGACAATAAGATATATTACCTCTACTTCAAGAGCATATACGGTTTTAAGAACGAGGTCGGGGCAATAGGTCATCCGAATGCGAACGCATCCGAAAGAGTATCGAAAAAGCTCGCAAAGTACATTGAAAAAATACTGATCGACGAGGGAAAAATAAAGAGGTAGCGCAATGTTCCGGGAAATGGTGAGGAAAAACAGGCAAATATCGAATGAAGAATGTATAGATATTCTGAAAAGCGAGCTTCGCGGCGTGCTTTCTGTACTGGGTGACGACGACTATCCGTACGGTATGCCGATAAATCATTTCTACAATGAGGAAGACGGCAAGATATACATTCACGGCGGTCCGTCGGGGCACAAAATAGACTCGATAAAGAGGCACGACAAGATTTCTCTCTGCGTTTACGACAAAGGATACAGAAACGACGGCGAATGGGCGCTGAACATAAGGAGCGTTATAGTTTTCGGCCGCGCAAAAATACTTGAGGATTACGAAAAGACCATAGAAATCAGCAGAAAGCTCAGCTGCAAGTTCACGGAAGACGTAGACTACATAGAGCGCGAGATACAGCACTCCGGCGCAAAGACCGTTTGCATAGAAATAACTCCGGAGCACATCTCGGGCAAGCTGGTAAACGAAGCGTAAAAGCAAAGATATACTGATTATTAAGAGGTAAAAACATGACAAAAAGAACGGTTAGCTTTTTAGGTTTTGCATTTACGGCTCTGTGCCTTATAAGCACAAAAGTGTATATATCGAAAAAAATACAAACATTCTTCTCTCTTGCGGTAACCTTCGGCACGTTTTCATATCACATATTCATGAGGCTTGCCGTGGGAAAGGCAGTGGACAGCATAATGGGAAATCAAGCCGACTATTATGCGCCGTGGTTC
The DNA here is from genome assembly GCA_905235695.1 of uncultured Clostridia bacterium. Lineage (GTDB taxonomy): Bacteria > Bacillota > Clostridia > Oscillospirales > CAG-382 > UMGS882. The sequence goes on from CAJOMW010000097.1 coordinate 1,810, forward strand.
AAAGAGAGAAAGTTTGAGCGGCCGCTTTACAGATTTTTTCGAGTAAACAGATGGAAAGAATATATGCCGACTTACGACGCCAGCCTTTATTCCGTCCAGTCTCACTCATATCACGAGATAGCCATGGCGATGTGCCAATCGGAGGTCGTTCATGAAGTAAGTGCATTATTAAGTATTCTTCCCATATTTGCCGCATTTTTCCTGGATGCGCTTCCGGTATTTCTGACGGTCTCTGTCATAGGCGTCGCAGTTGATCTTGCCTTCGCCGCAATACAGAGATACAACCGTCCGAGGGTAATCAGGCTGATGGAAAGAGAAAATAGGCTAAAAAATCCCGCTGTGACCTGAGCGTACAGCGGGATTTGATTTTATGTGTTTAGTCTAAGCCGGGGTTTCCTATAAGCTCCATAAGCCTTGAAACGTCAATTATCTCAACACCCAATTTCTGCGCCTTGTCGAGCTTGCTCCCGGCGTCGGAGCCGCAAAGGAGATACGACGTGTTTTTCGACACCGACGACGAGACCTTTCCGCCGTTGTCAGCGATAAGCTTTGACGCCTCGTCGCGCTTCATTCCCGAAAGCGTTCCCGTTATTACGAACGTCAGCCCCTCAAGCGAGCTTCCCACTCTCGTTATCTTTATTTTCGTCTCAACACCTGCCTGCTCAAGCCGATCGCAGAGGTGGAGCGAGCCCGGGCGAGAGAAGAATTCTGTTATACTCTCGGCTATTATCTCTCCGACGTCGTCTACCTGTACCAGCTCTTCCGCCGTGGCCGTCTTTATGCGCTCGAGCGTCTCAAAATGCTCTGCGATAGATGCGGCTGTCTGTCGACCGACGTGCCTTATGCCGAGGGCGTACAGAAGTCTCGCAAGTCCTCTTTGCTTAGAGGCTTCAATGCTCGCAACAAGGTTTTCCGATGACTTTTTTCCCATTCTTTCGAGCGTTTCAAGCTGTTCTGCCGTGAGGTCGTAGAGATCGGCGGCGCTCCTGACAAGCCCGGCGCTTATAAGCTGTGCTATCTGTGCCTCGCCGCAGCCGTCTATGTCCATTGCATCCCTTGACACGTAGTGCTCAAGACTTCTCGCAAGCTGTGCCGGGCACTCTGCGTTAACGCATCTGTATGCCGCTTCGCCCTGCTCTCTCACTACCTTTTCGCCGCACGACGGGCATACATGCGGCATTTCAAACGGTACGCAGTTATCCGTCCTGTCCTCCAGCGATACCTTTTCGACCTCTGGGATAATGTCTCCTGCCTTGTGGACGAATACATAGTCCCCTGCCCTTATATCCTTTGCTCGTATGTTATCGAGATTGTGGAGCGTTGCACGGCTGACGACCGAGCCTGCGAGGTTTACCGGCTCAAGCACGGCAAAAGGCGTTATAACGCCCGTTCTTCCGACGTTTACCTCTATGCTTATCAGCTTTGTCTTTTTCTCATCCGGCGGATATTTGAACGCCGCCGCCCATTTTGGAGCGTGCGGAAGCTCGCCGACCGTCTCCCTGTCAGCAAAGCTGTCGAGCTTTAAGACGGCGCCGTCTATGTCAAATTCGAGGCTTTGTCGCTCTGCGCCGAAGCGCTCTATTTCCGATTGTATATCGCTCTTTTCGGTGAACTTACTATAAGACGGCGACACCGTAAAGCCCTGCATTTTGAGGTAATCGAGGCTTTCAGCGTGTGAAGAGAGCGAAGGCGCGCCTCCCGACGACTGTATATTGAAGATGAATATATCGAGGTTTCTCGAGGCGGCTATGCGGCTGTCGAGCTGTCTTACGGAGCCTGCCGCGGCGTTTCTGGGGTTTGCAAAGGGTGTTTCGCCGTTCTCGTCGCGCTTTTTGTTGAGGTCTGCAAACGCCTTCTTCGGCATATAAACCTCGCCCCTCACGCAGAGGTACGGTATCTTTTCCTTCAGCTCAAGCGGAATGCTCTTTACCGTGCGGAGGTTATAAGTTATATCCTCCCCCACAAGTCCGTCGCCGCGCGTTGCGCCGCGCACAAATATTCCGTCCCGGTATTCGAGGGATACGGAAAGGCCGTCTATCTTATACTCGACGACATACTCCGCCTTTTTGCCGAGAGCTTCGTTTGTCTTATCAATATATGAAAACAGCTCGTCGAACGAGAACACGTCGTTAAGGCTTTTGAGCGGAACTTCGTGTGTGACCTTTTCAAATTTATCCGCTACGTATCCGCCCACCCTCATGCTCGGGGAATTCGGCTTTTTCAGCTCGGGGTACTCCTCTTCGAGCGCTATAAGCTCATAAAGAAGTGCATCAAATTCCGAGTCTGATATTTCCGGCGCATCGTACAGGTAGTACCTCTCGCGGTGATAGTTTATTTTATCGCTGAGAAAAGCTATTCTGTTTTCGGCTTCTGTCTTATTCATTGAAAACACCCCTGAAATTTTCTCTTTTTAGTATATCATTTACCTCAAAATATGTCAATATTTACAAAAATTCATTTTTTGCCCAAAAATATAAAAAAACAGTTGTAATTTATTAAAAAGCGTGTTATAATAGTATCTGTAATTTTGCGGCTTGTCCGTAAAAATAATTCTTTTTATATTTTGGAGGATATTATGGCACAGTTATCAGGTACCCAGAAGAAACAGAAGAAGTCGTTTATAGTAATGATAATCGCTATAATCGTTGTACTTGCCGCAATTGCATACGTGCTTTTCGGCGGACTCACCAGGACTTCGTCACTCATAGGCAATCAGAAATTTGCAACGGCTCTCTCGGAAGTGCTCGGAAAAGCTCCGGCGTTTATAAGCGAAGAGGATCTTGCTTCCGTCAAGTATCTCGCACTTCAGAAAAGCGACGATGAATATTATATCGCAATCTCCAAGTCATCTGATTTTGTCGACGCTTACAACAAATACTCGGAAGACCTGGATAACGGCACGGAAACCGACGTTGATATTGAATCTCTCTTAAAGACGTCTTCTTTCAAGGCAGGCGACAACGATACTTTTGATGAAATAAAGTACTTCACCGGGCTTGACATGATCGAGCTCATAAGCATAGCTCTCCCGGACTCTTCCGTATTTTCCGGCATGACGTCCCTCATAAACGCACGCGTATATGACTGCGGACTTACAGAAGTAAACGGATTTGCAAACCTCGATGCGGACGCCGTTGATAAGCTCTATCTCGTCGGAAACGACGTTGAAGACTGGTCGCCTCTCGATTATATACAGGATAAGGTAACCGTTACGGAAACATACGGCATTGACGTTGACGAAGACGGCAACTACTCGCTTGTTCCTCAGAGCCAGACGCTCAGAGAATACTACGAGGCACAGGCTGAAGCAGAGGCTGAAGCAGAAGCGGAAGAAAACTCCGAAGAAGCAGTTGAAGGCGAAGAAGGAGAAGAAGCTGAGGAAGCAGAGGAAACCGAAGAAGCAGAGGAATCCGTGGAAACCTCTGTTGAAGCTTCCGAAGAAGCTGAA
>CAJOMW010000098.1 GCA_905235695.1 uncultured Clostridia bacterium
ATCTTGTGCTTCCGGAAAGCTTTGAGGACGGCTTTACGGTTATGGTCTGCTTATCGTTGCTTATGGAAGCGGTAAAGGATACGGGCGTGCCGTCGTAGTCGTTCTTGTAGAGCTCGATCACGCTGCTCTTGATATATGCTGCCGTAAGCTCCGCTCCGCCTACTGCGTACATTTTCTGGTCGAAGGTTATCTGAATGGTTGAATCGACCTTTACCTCGTCCTCTCCGTTATACGGGATGAAGTCGGGCGCATTTGAAAGCGCAGTCTTGAAGGTGGAGGTCGCCGCGGAATTTGTCTTGCCGCTCTCGTTGTACAGGGTGCCGCGATTTACGGCAAAGTAGTAGGTCGCATTGGGTACGAGGGCGCTCTTAGGCGTTACGGTTATCGTCCTGTAATCGCCGCTCACCTTGACATTGCAGGCAACTACCGTTCCCGTCGAAGAATTTCTTCTGAGAACTATCGCCTTTTCAAGGACGTACTCTGCGGTTATCGGGTTTTTCGACGAGTCATAGAGTGCCTCGCTGAATTTGACGGTTATATCGGAGGTTGTGGCGATATCGGATGAGCCGGACGAAGGAGTTATGGCGGGCGTCATTACGGATGCGGTGTTGAAATATGAGGTAAGGCGCTTATTGGCAGTGCCGGAGGAGGTAGCTATCTTATCGGCGGGAACGACGATGTAATACCTTGCGCCGGCGTCAAGGGTGTCTGTCGGTATTATTCTGACGGTCTTGCGGTCGGAGGATATTATTGCGTTAAAGTCGACCTTGGTTCCGCTGGCAGAGGTTTTTCTCAGCTCTATCGCCTCGTTTACGAGGTAGCTTGCTGTGACGTTCGAGCCGGACGGACGGTATATCTCGGTGTTGAATTTGAGCTCTATCTCATCGTCCGGGGCGACGTTCGTTGCGGCGTTTGCCGGTGTTACGGTTACGTCAAGGCTGTCGGCTGTATTGAAGTATACAGAGGTTTTTGCAATCTTCGTTCCGGAGGCATACGAGAGTGAATTTGAGGTAATTATAACGTAATATCTCGTATTGGGATCGAGCGCCTCCTCGGGGGTTACGGTTATGGTCCTCTTGTTTGAGCTTATGGTTGCGGTTATATCGACTCTGGTACCGGACGAGGACTTAGCTCTCAGCTCTATCGCCGTATTTGAGAGGTAATTCGTGGTAAGCTCGCTTCCGTCGTAGCGGTTTACAGCACTCTGGAAGGCGATGGTTATCTTGCCGGTGGGCGAGACGTCGGTAGCGGCGTTCTTAGGTGTAAACGTTATCTCATTGCCCGAAGAGGAGTCACTCGAGGATGAGGCGGTAGTAAAGGATGACGAGAAGGACTTGTTTGTGCTTCCCTCGTCGTCGGTAAACGCACCGCTCTTAAGGGATACGTAGTATCTCGTATTTGCCGCAAGGTTGTTGTCGGGAGTTATGACTATTCTTCTTGTTCCGGAGAGGATGGCGGTAAACGCCACTGCCGTTCCGCTCGAGGAGCTTCTTCTGAGCTCTATGTAATCGCCGAGGTATTTAGAGGTTATCGCTGAGCTTCCGGACAGCGTATATATAGCTCTGTCAAAAGTAATGGTTATGTCGGCGGAAACCGATATTCCGGAAGCGCCGCTCGCAGGGGTGACCGCACTTGGGGAGAACGAGCCGTTATCGTCGTCGCTCTTGCCGCTCTCGCCGCTCATCTTCCTTGGTGCTGTTACATAGGTGACGCCTTCGACGGTGCTATGTGCGTTCTCTATCGTGCCGCTTCCCATAAACGACGCCTTTGCAAGCACCTCGAGGTTCTCGACCTTCGCCGAGCCGGAAAGGGTTATTACGCTGCCCTCCGCCTGCTTTGAGACGGTCATATTCTCTATCTCGCCGCTCTGAACGGTGAGAGAGCTTTTGGATGCTACTTCGAGGTTTTGTATTTCTTTTTCGGCTCTGATAACAGCGTCTGTGGAAAGGACGACCTTGTCGGCGTTTGCAGACAGTTCAACTATGCCGGTTGTGAGGTCGGAGCCGGTGAGATATATTGTGCCGTAGCCGCTTCCGTAGAGAGAAGCCGGACTGCCGAGGGTAACGTGCTTTGCAGATGAGCCGTCTTTAAGAGTTACCGAAGGCTCGCCGCCCTCAGCTTCAAGGCTGTTGAGGTGCGATTCGCTGACGGTTACGTCAGCGCCGTCTTTCGGAGCCTTTACTTTTACAGAGCCGAGCACGGTGCAGCCGTCTATGACGGTGTCCGCCGAGCCGGACGAAGGAGCTATTATGACGTCATCGGTAAATATGGTCTCGGAAAGAACGGAGTTGTTGAGGCTTACAGTGTAGTTTCCGTTAACTATGTTTTCGCTCGTGACAAGAACGTATATTATCTTTGCCGCCTGACCTCTGGTCAGAACGCCGTTAGGATCTGCGTTGCCGAGGTCGTTGCCGGTTATGAGGCCTTTTGAATATGCAAGCCCTACTGCGCTCGCCGCCCAGTCGGCTATATCCTTGCTGTCCCCGAAATCGGTTATATTCTTTTCGTCTTCGGCCCTCGTGACTATCCTCGAGAGTATGACCGCCGCTTCCTGCCTCGATATGAGGTTTTCAGGACGGAAATCGCCGTTTTCGTAGCCGTTTACGTAGCCGGCATATACAGCCTTTCCGATATCGTTGTAGTACCATGCGCTCTTGCTTACGTCCTCAAAGGATATCTCGGCAATCCTGGTTATTCCGAGTGCGGAGTTTATCATCTTTGAAAACTCGGCGCGCGTCACGGTCTTATCCGGCTGGAAAGTACCGTCTTCATAGCCGTTTATGTAGCCTTTTTCAACGCCGTACTCGACAAATTCCTGCGACCAGTGTCCGTCTATGTCGCGCAGAGTCGATGCCGCAAGTGCGGACGTCGTTGCCAAAAGTGCGAGAACGACTGCAAATAAGAAGATTTTAACGTGTTTTCCTGCTTTCATTCATATCTTCCTTTCATCCGGGCGTATTTCCGATTTTTCCCTGTTTTTGACACAATACCCCAATATTTATGTAATACACAATATATTATACACCATATTTTGTAGTTTCTCAATAGTTTTTAAGAAAAAATAATAATTTTTTACATTTTTCTGTTGCCCTGACGGGCGCCTATCTGTCTTACCGGCAAAGCGCCGCTTTTGCCTACCTCTCTTACTTTTGCACAAAAATCATTTACCCACCCCAAAAATCGCCGTATTTTAGACGAATAATATAACGTAAGAAAGAAGAAATAGGATAAAGAGAAGAAAAAATAACTTGCCATTCCCCAAAAATCGTGATATACTGTAAAAGTCAGAAGTTTCACGGAGGGGGCGAGCGGCATAGGCGCGGATAAAGAGAAAGTACACCTTGCAAAGAGCGACGAAAAGATTTTTGCGTCTCTTGTGGAGGAAAACGAAAAGTGGATCCTCGGCTGCGCTTCAAAGTCCGCTCACCGGTTCGTCACTAAGAGCGACGACGAATGGTCGGTAGCGCTCATGGCGTTTTCCGAGGCTGTCCGTAGCTACGACGACGGCAAGGGCGAGTTTCTGCCGTTTGCGTCGGTAGTCATAAAGAGAAGGATACTCGACTACCTTCGCTCCGAGGGGCGCAGAAGCGGCGAGGTGTCCGTTGCGCCGGAAGTTTTTGAGGGCGAGATACCCGAGGATAACGCCGAGAGCGTCCACCTCATGGTACAGCAAAAAATAGTTGAAGACTCGTTTGAGAGCGACGCCGAAAGGAATGCGCCGACGGCAAAGGAAGAGATAGAAAAAGTACAGAAGCTGCTCGAAAAGTACGGATTCTCACTATTTGATCTGGCGGAGTGCTCTCCTAAGGCGGAAAAGACAAAAAAGTGCTGTGCGGATGCAGTAAACGCATTGCTCAGCGGCGAGGATCTGCTCGATAAAATGAAAAAGAGTGCCTCGCTTCCCATAAAAGAGCTGTGCGACAAAAGCGGCGTCAAGAGAAAAATACTTGAGCGGCACAGAAAGTATATAATTGCGGCGGCGGAGATTCTTGGCGGAGATTTTCCGGTCCTTGCGGAATACATGAACTATATAAGGAGGGAAAGGCAATGAAGGCGGTCGTTCTTGAAATAAAAAACGGCGTGGCGGCAGTGCTGACCGCGGACGGCGAAGTCGTAAAGACGCGGCAGAAGTGCAATGTGGGCGAAACGATAGAGCTTGACCGCAACACTGCGCGTTTTCCCGACCTGCGGCAAAAGCTCACAAGGACAGCTGCGGCAGCGGCAGCGGCGGTCATAGTTTCCGGCGGCTCTTATACCTATACAACGGCGCTTGCCTGCTCGTATATCTCCCTCGATGTCGACGGCTCCTCCGTAGAATTGTCGATAAACCGCATGGACAGAGTAATAGGCGTTCGCGCAATGAATGAGGGCTCTGAAGATGTGGCGGGCGAGCTTGCCTTCGAGATAAAGAATAAAAAGCTCGAGGATGCCATAGATAACGCAATGTCCTTCTTTGACGGAAAGGGATGCTTTGACGGAGAAAGGGACGTGGTCGTAGCCGGCGTGACAGCGGACACCGGGAGAAGAAACGAGAAAATCTGCGAGGCTCTCGGCAGGTTTGACGGCAAAGAGGGCAGACCGGAAATGTATGAATTTGACGTCTCCCCGAGCGAGCGCAGAGAGGCTCACAAAAATGACCTCAGCGGCGGAAGATACGCCTACGAGAAAGAGCACGGTCCGTTTGACGGCAAAAGACCGAACGATTTCGATGCCCCCGAAAAGCCCGACGGCACTAAGCCGCCTATCCCACGCATATAACGTATATAAATATATTATAAAAAGGACGCAAATGCGTCCTTCAGACCGCTGACAGCGGTCTTTAAAAGTTGAAAGTTGAAAGTGGAAAATTGATGGCACCCCACTGAAAAACGATAAGCCTTTGGCGTTATCGACACCAAAAAATCATATATAGCCCCATTGAAGGCGTGTTGA
>CAJOMW010000099.1 GCA_905235695.1 uncultured Clostridia bacterium
AATAACTTATCAAGAGAGGCAGAGGGAACAGGACCGAAGATGCCCGGCAACCTGTCGTTACGACAAGGTGCTACTTCCTGCACGGCACGCGCCGTGAAAGATGAGGATATCTTTTCCCATGCTCTTTGGCATGGGATTTTTGCTTGTTTGGGTATTATGAAAGGAAAAGGAATATGAAAAAAGTTTTGTTTACATCGGAATCCGTCACCGAAGGACATCCCGACAAATTATGCGACGCCGTTTCGGATGCTATACTCGACGCAATACTCGCAAAGGATAAAGAGGCGAGGGTGGCTTGTGAAACGCTCGCAACGACCGGACTTATAGCAGTTTCGGGAGAGATAACCACCGAGAGCTACGTCGATATACAGCAGATAGTCCGCGATACCGTCCGTGAGATAGGCTACGATAACGCCGATTACGGCTTCGACGCCTCTACCTGCGCGGTTATCAGCACAATACACGAGCAGTCGCCGGATATCGCAATGGGCGTAAATAAGAGCCTTGAAGCGAGAGAGGGCGACACTGATAAATACGACATAGGCGCCGGCGACCAGGGACTTATATTCGGCTACGCCTGCGACGAGACAAAGGAGTTTATGCCGCTCCCGATAACCCTCGCACACGCACTTGCCAAAAAGCTCTCCGAGGTGAGAAAGAACGGAACTCTGCCTTACCTCAGACCGGACGGAAAGACGCAGGTTACCGTGGAATACGTCGGAGACGTTCCGAAGAGAGTCGACGCTGTCGTGGTATCTTCACAGCATTCTCCCGACGTCTCACTTGAAAGGATAAGAGCTGATATAATCGAATACGTCATAAAGCCGGTTATCCCCGAAAAGTTCATGGATTCCGATACGAGGATATTCGTAAATCCCACGGGAAGATTCGTCATTGGCGGACCGAACGGCGACACGGGACTTACCGGAAGAAAGATAATCGTGGACACCTACGGCGGATACGCAAGGCACGGCGGCGGCGCGTTCTCGGGAAAAGATCCGACAAAGGTTGACAGAAGTGCGGCGTATGCGGCAAGATACGTCGCAAAGAACGTAGTTGCGGCAGGGCTTGCGAGAAAGTGCGAGGTGCAGATAGCTTATGCGATAGGCGTTGCAAAGCCCGTCAGCGTGCTGGTCGACACCTTCGGAACGGCGTATGCGGACGAAGAAAAGATAGCCGAGGCAGTGAGAAGATGCTTTGACCTGCGGCCTGCGGCAATAATCGAGATGCTCGACCTGAGAAGACCGATATATAAACAGCTCACTTCTTACGGACACCTCGGCAGGGAAGACCTCGGCGTTACCTGGGAGAAGACCGACAGGGCGGAGATGCTCAAAAAGACCGTCGAAAGCCTTTGATGCGTCAATAAGGCCCAAAGGCCGGGAGAGTGACGCAAGCACGCCCGAAACCGGAAGCTCCTTTGGGAAAACGGCACGGAAACTGAAGTTTTGGCGAAATATTTTTATTGAATTTGTTAATATTGCAATTTTAATAAAATCAAAAGCTCTTATTTTCTCGTTTTTTCTCGTGTATACTGCGGATTTTAAGTAAATTTATGCAAAATACCCAAAACAAGACGCTAAAATTTGGGAAGAAAAACTCTTTTCTTTTTCGGGAAAATTTGATAGAATATATACGCATAATTTTTCAGACTGCGTAAGACTGTATTTTCAAATAAATATTTGCGCATTATTCTTGGGAGGAACAAAAAATGGCAAGTGTCAGCTTAAAACACATTTTCAAGAGATATCCCGGCGGCGTTACAGCCGTAAGCGATTTATGTCTTGAGATAAAAGATAAGGAGTTTATAATCCTGGTAGGACCTTCGGGCTGCGGTAAGTCCACGACTCTGCGTATGATAGCCGGACTTGAGGAGATAACCGAAGGCGAGCTCTACATAGGCGACAGAATAGTAAACGACGTAGCGCCTAAGGACAGAGATATAGCGATGGTTTTCCAGAACTACGCACTTTATCCGCACATGACGGTTTTTGAGAACATGGCATTCGGCCTCAAGCTCAGAAAGACTCCTAAGGATGAGATAAAGAGAAGAGTTGAAGAAGCGGCGAGAATACTCGACATAGCACACCTTCTTGACAGACGTCCGAAGGCTCTTTCGGGCGGTCAGAGACAGCGTGTTGCCCTCGGTCGTGCAATAGTCCGCGAGCCGAAGGTATTCCTTCTCGACGAGCCTCTCTCAAACCTCGACGCTAAGCTCCGTGCTGCCATGAGAACCGAGCTTACAAAGCTTCATAAGAAGCTTGAAACAACCTTTATATACGTTACGCATGACCAGGTAGAGGCTATGACGATGGCTTCGAGAATAGTCGTTATGAAGGACGGACTTATTCAGCAGGTCGACACGCCTCAGAATCTGTATGATCTGCCCTGCAACGTATTCGTAGCAGGATTTATAGGAACGCCTCAGATGAACTTCATCGAATCCACCATTTCCAAGGAAGGAAACGATTTATACGTTTCGTTTGCCGGCGTGAAGTTCAAGCTCCCCACCGAAAAGGCGGAAAATCCCGACCTTCTCGAGTATGTCGGCAAGAAAGTTATTATGGGTGTTCGTCCCGAGGCAATACACGACGAGCCTATGTACCTCTCCACTCTCGCAGACTGGACGGCAGATGCGATGGTAGACGTTACCGAGCTTATGGGCGCAGAAATTTATCTGTACCTGTCCATGGGCGAGGAGACCAACCTCATCGCCCGCGTTTCTTCGAGATCCAAGGCGAAGAGCGGCGACACCGTCAAGGTTGCGTTTGATATATCCCACGCACACTTCTTTGACAAGGATACCGAAAAGTGCATTTGCCACTGATAAGCATTTAAAATTTACGGGAAGCGAAAGCTTCCCGTTTCTTTTTCACAAATGAGCCGTTTTGTCTTTACAAACGGCAAAATTTCTGCTATTATATATGATGTATCAGAGTATAATCTGCGTATTTATCTAAGAAAAAGGAAGTAAAAGGATGACTCCGAAAGAACAGGCCTTCAAATACCTCAAAAAAGTGCTCAAACCGGCGAGATACACCGGCGGCGAGCTCAATCAGATAATAAAGGACAGGGAAAAGGTTGACGCACGCTTTGCGTTCTGCTTCCCCGACACGTACGAGATAGGTATGTCAAACCTCGGCATAAAGATACTGTACGACTGCCTCAACTCAAAGGAAAATATCTGGTGCGAGAGATGCTATGCGCCGTGGCCGGATATGGGAGAGCTGCTCAGGGAAAAGAACATTCCGCTTTATGCGCACGAGAGCGGCGATGCGCTGAGAGACTTCGACTTCGTCGGCTTCACGCTCCAGTATGAGATGTCCTACACAAACGTCCTGTACGTGCTCTCTCTTGCGGGTATTCCTCTGCTGTCGAGCGAGAGGGGAGATGACTGCCCCATTATCATAGGCGGAGGTCCATGCACGTATAACCCCGAGCCTGTCGCAGATTTCTTTGATATATTCAGCATAGGCGAGGGCGAGTTCGGACTTACCGAGACCGTCGAATGTTATATAAACTACAAAAAGACGCACGAAAAATTTGACAGAAAAGAGTTTCTTCACGAGGCCGCAAAGATAAAGGGCAACTACGTTCCGTCGTTCTACGACGTGGAGTATAACGGAGACAAAGGGCAGATATCGGGGATCACACCCATATATCCCGATATTCCTTCGTTTATAGAAAAAAACTGCATAACGGATTTCGATTCGGCGCCGTTCCCGAAGAACGTGCCCGTGCCGTTTACCGAGATAGTACACGACAGAATAATGCTCGAGTGCGCAAGGGGCTGCATGAGGGGATGCCGCTTTTGCCAGGCAGGTATAATTTACAGACCGTACCGGGCAAAGAAGCCGAAAACGCTTGTCGACGAGGCGTACTGTCAGTACAAGACGTCGGGCTATGAGGAGATATCGCTGACGTCTCTCAGCATAAGCGATTATCCGAGACTTATGGAGCTTGTGGACGGCTTAAAGGAGTGGACCGACGGCGAAAAGATAGGGCTTTCGCTTCCGTCCATGCGAATAGACAGCTTTGAAGCGGAGATCATGAAAAAGGTGCAGGGCGTGCGCAAGACCGGGCTTACTTTTGCTCCGGAGGCAGGCACTCAGCGCCTCCGTGACGTAATAAACAAGAATATAACCGAGGACGAGATACTGAGCGGATGCCGAGGCGCTTTTTCCGCCGGAAGAACGTCCGTAAAGCTGTATTTTATGCTCGGACTTCCCACAGAGCGCGACGAGGACGTGGTGGGAATCGCAAATCTTGCCGGAAAGATAGTCGACGAGTTTTACAAAAATCCAAACCGCCCGAAAGGACGCGGCATAGAGGTCACTCTCTCGACCGCCTGCCTTGTGCCGAAAGCCCATACTCCGTTCCAGTGGTTCGGACAGAACGATATGGAGGAGCTTGAGAGAAAGCAGAAGCTCTTGAAGTCGAGCATCACTACGGGGAAGGTCAAGTACAACTACCACGACGCAAAGCTCAGCCGCATAGAGGCGGTTTTTGCCCGCGGCGACAGACGGCTCTCAAAGGCGCTCCTCGAAGCGCACAGACTCGGCATTATCTTTGACGGCTGGGACGAGTACTTCTCATACGAAGCGTGGGAAAAGGTGTTTGAGAATACAGGCATCGATCCCAACTTTTACGCCACGAGAAATATAGACTTTGACGAGCTTCTTCCATGGGAGCATATAGATTGCGGCGTGAGTAAAAAGTTTTTGCTCAGCGAAGCGAAAAAAGCCATTGAAGGAACAACTACCCCCGATTGTCTCACAAAATGCTCCGCCTGCGGCGCTGCGAAGTTCGGCGCATCGCTGTGCACAAAGAGGGATATTGACCCTGAAAACTGAATTGCTGTTTTTATACTTGCGCTGTCCCAAAACGGTTAACAATTCAATGCGCAATTCGCAATGCGCAATTTATGAACAAAAATCCTTTGGATTTTTGTTTCAAATTTAATTTAAGATACATTTACCTAAAGTAAAAGCTTTATAGTTACTTTTCGAATAATGTAATAAGCAATACTTTATCAAAATGATTATAACAGCTATGCTTTACAGCAATACAATTTCAATTATTTATAAGGAAAACGAAGTTTTCTTCCATAATTTCGCATTGCGCATTGCGAATTGCGCATTGAATTTTGCGCATTGCGAATTTAAAAAGTATGTTCGCACTATCCCCGTAAAAAACCACTATATCATAAATAACTAAGAAGGTACCCCATGAGCGATGCGATTACAGAATTACTTTTTCAAAAACGGGCAGTCTCGCCTTTATATCGCACCTCGACTTCAACCACAGCTTTATCCGTGCGCTGAAACGTGCAGGGCTTCCGCTTAAATACTCCGAGGGCTTCAATCCGCGCCCGAAAATATCGTTCGGGCTTCCGCTCTCGGTCGGTATGGAGGGAACAAATGAGCTCGTCGACGTGTCGCTTACGGAAGACATACCTTGCGAAAAGGTAAAGAGCGCACTTGAAAAGGCGATAACAGGCGAGATGAAGATACTCAGTGTCGAGACGCCGGAAAAAAAGCTGAAATTCATAAAATACGCAGAATATACGGTGGAATTTCTCGACGTTCAAGAGGGAAATGCGTACGACAGAGATAAGATACTCGCCGCACTCTCCGATCCGCCGCCGGTAATGAAGCGCACCAAGTCCGGCGATAAGCTCACTGACATAAAACCCATGATAATTGCTTATGACGCTGAGGTTTCGGAGTGTTCCGTCAGGCTCTTTCTGACGCTCACGGCATACGACAGCTTCTTCCTGAACCCCGACTACGTCGTAAAGGCGCTTGATGCGGCAGGACTTGATTTGCCGCAGGACTATAAGATAACACGCACAAATATTATTTTTGAAGATTAGGAAATGACAAATGACAGAATATAAGTCAAAGACAGTTGACGTAATAGTCGTCGGCGCAGGACACGCCGGAATAGAGGCCGCACTCGCTTCTGCAAGAATGGGGCTTTGCACCGCACTTTTTACAATAAACCTCGACGCAGTAGGAAATATGCCGTGCAATCCGTCTATCGGCGGCACGGGAAAGGGACACCTCGTCTATGAGATAGACGCGCTCGGCGGAGAGATGGGTAAGGCGGCGGATAAAGTATGCATGCAGAGCAGGATACTCAACCGGGGAAAAGGACCTGCCGTACATTCGCTGAGAATGCAGGCTGACAGGGCGCAGTACAGGCTCTTGATGAAGAAAACCCTCGAAGAGACCGAAAACCTCGAGCTCACTCAGGCGGAGATAGTCGATATAAGGAGAAGCGGCGAAGAGTGGGAGTGCGTGACAAGGCTCGGCGCAGTGTGGACGGCAAAGGCGGTCGTCATATCTACGGGAACGTATCTCAAAGGCAGTATAATCGTCGGAGAGGTGAGCTACGACGGGGGTCCGGACGGCTCTTTTCCGGCAGGAAGTCTTTCCGATTCGCTTAAAAAGCTCGGTATTCCGCTCATGCGCTTCAAGACCGGAACGCCCGTAAGACTCCACGCCGACAGCATAGATTACTCAAAGCTCGAGGTGCAGCAGGGCGACGAAATTCCCGAACACTTCTCGAGCGAGACCGAGAACTTTGAGGAAAATCTGAGGTCCGTACCGTGCTATATCGCTTATACAAACCAAAAGACGCACGAGATAATAAGGAGAAATATCCACCGCTCTCCGCTGTATTCCGGCATGATAAAGGGAACCGGTCCGCGCTATTGCCCGAGTATAGAGGACAAGGTGCAGCGCTTTGCGGACAAGGAGCGGCATCAGCTTTTCGTCGAGCCGCTCGGACGTGATACAAAGGAAGTTTATTTGCAGGGCTTCAGCTCGTCGCTTCCCGAGGAAGTGCAGATAGAGATGCTCCACTCGATAGAGGGACTTGAGAACGCAAGGGTAATGCGCATAGGATATGCCATCGAGTATGACTGCGTCGATCCGCTGTCGCTCAAAGCGAGCCTTGAGTTCAAAAATCTGCCGGGACTTTTCGGAGCCGGGCAGTTCAACGGCACTTCCGGCTATGAGGAGGCGGCTTCGCAAGGGCTTATCGCAGGCATAAATGCGGCGCTCTACGTCAAGGGGCTTCCTCCGTTCACGCTCACGAGAGACTCGTCATATATAGGAACTCTCATAGACGACCTCGTCACCAAAGGGACAAACGAGCCGTACCGAATTATGACCTCCCGAAGCGAGTACAGACTTCTGCTTCGCCAGGACAACGCCGACAGAAGGCTTACCCCCCTCGGACATAAGATTGGGCTCATAAGCGATGAGAGATACGAAAAATTCCTCAAAAAGTGCGAAAATATCGACAGAGAAGTCGAGAGGGTAAAGAGCGTATACATTGCGCCGTCAAAGGAGCTTGACGAGCTCCTCGACAGCTTCGGCTCAACACGCGCCGAGAACGGCATAGGACTTGCCGACCTCATTCGCCGCCCGGAGCTAAGCTACGAGGCGCTTTCTCCCGTGGATAAATCGCGCCCGGCAAATCTTTCAAGGAAGGAACGCGAGGCTGTCGAGACGGAGATAAAGTACGAGGGCTACATCAAGCGCCAGATACGCGACGCCGAGCGATTTTCAAAGCTCGAGGGCAAGAAGATACCCAAAGATACCGATTACTTTGCGATAAAGGGCATACGAGCCGAGACACAGCAGAAGCTCTCCAAATTCCGTCCGGAAAGCATCGGACAGGCTTCGAGAATATCCGGAGTAAGCCCTGCGGACGTGCAGGTGCTGATGATATATTTCGGCATAAACTGAAAGCTTATAATGGGTGCGCACATGAGAATACCTTGGAGAAAATGTATCCGAGCATCAAAAAGCACTGCATTCTCTGCATTTTTTTGCCATTTTTCTATCGTCAATATCAACAAAATTATTTTAGCTAAGTAACGCAATACAAAAGAAAAATTGTGCAATTTTCGTCAATTTAGACAAAATTCGACACATAAACAAGCGTTTTTTTATAAAACAGAGAGAGGATATGTAAAAAAACTATTGACATTGAGCCATTTTCTGTTATAATTATATTAAATACATTTGATAGGAATGTCCATGAACGGCAACAGCAGAAATTCTCAGAAGAAAAACGACAAAAACAAGATAGAAGCGGCGGCGGCTCTTGCGGCAAAGGACGAAAAGTATGCGTTTATCGAGCTGGCAGGTATGTTTTCGCCGTATATTTCTTCGCTTGCCAGAAGCTTTGACATTCCGTCCGGCGAATACGACGACCTCTGTCAGATCGGCATGATCGCCCTGTATAAGGCGGTAAAGACGTATGAAACGTCAAGGCAGTCCTTCACGACCTATGCGAGAGTCTGCATAAAGAATGCCATGGTCTCGTTCGTGCGCGACTATTACAGAAAGAACAAGCTGGATGGCGGAGTTTCTCTGGATGATTTGGCAGGTGAGTATCTGCCGTCGGATCCCGGGGACACGCCGGAGGACAGACTGCTTGCAGGCGAATTTATTAAGACGATAGGTGCCGGCATAAGCTCCCTTTCGGAAGCCGAGAGGACGGCGCTCAGGCTGAAGCTCTCGGGTATGGGAACGGCGCAGATATCGGTAATGCTCGGCAAGGATATAAAATCCGTCGAAAACACGCTCTTCAGAGCGAGAAAAAAGCTGAGGACGTTCCTCGGCGGAAAAAAGTGATATACGCTTCTTCGTGCAACGACGCAGTAAAATGCGGCGCGGTCATACCGTGCGGGGGCAAATATAATATATTAACTCAAAGCGAGGGAAAAACAAATGTACGAAAACAAGACACTGATTTGTGAAGATTGCGGTAACGAGTTTATCTTCACGGCTGAAGAGCAGGAGTTCTACGCAGAAAAGGGATTCCAGAACGAACCCAAGAGATGCAAGGAATGCCGTTACAAGAGAAAGAACGCTCAGAGGCCTCCGAGGGAGTATTTCACCACTACCTGCGCAAACTGCGGCAAGGAAGCGAAGGTTCCCTTCCAGCCCACCAGCGACAGACCGGTTTACTGCAGCGATTGCTTTGCGGCAATGAGAGAACAGCAGCAGGAGCAGTAATAAGATTTTTTTAACAAACTCGATTGCAGGTTTTGTTTTAACAAATTTGTAAACTTTGGCAAATTGTATTTTCGTTACGTTTCGCCGGGTGAGTTTGAATTTGCTTTTTCGGCGAAGCTGAACAAAAGTGAATACATAAAGGCAGAGCGGAAACGCCCTGCTTTTTTGCACCCTTTTCTATTGACATTCTTCAAATATTTGGTATAATTAACGTGTCATACAAATTGTATTTTCAAAACCGTATCAAGGCGTGATTTTTGTGAAATTTACGCTGCGTTTTGGTACGCTAGTGCGATTTTGCGAATTATTTGTGAGGAGGCAAACGTGAGTGCGTTTTCGTGCAGCTTCGTTTGGACTGCGCATTTTATTTTCAGGAGGAAAAGAAAATGAAGAGAATCGGCATATTTTTATCTGTTGCGGCTTTGATTTGCCTGCTTGCAATAGGCGTTTCGGCGAGAAGTGTGACAGAAAGCTGCACCTGCGACGACAATCTGACATGGACGCTCTACGACGATGGCGAATTAGTCATAAGCGGAACGGGAGAAATGGATAACTGCAGTGGAATATATGATGGCAAATTCACTACTACCGCTCCGTGGCGCGATTATAAGTCAAATATCTTTACCGTTACGATACAAAACGGCGTGACCAACATTGGCGATTGGACGTTTGCATATTGCACAAGCCTTACGAGTGTGACGATCGGAGACAGCGTGAAGAGCATTGGCCAGAGAGCGTTTGAATATTGCACAAGCCTTAAGAGCGTGACGATCGGAGACAGCGTGACGAGCATTGGCAATTCTGCATTTTCCGGTTGCACCGGTCTTACGAGTGTGACGATCCCCGACAGCGTGACGAGCATTGGCAGCTCTGCGTTTTCCGGCTGTGAGAGCCTTACGAGCGTGTCGATC
>CAJOMW010000100.1 GCA_905235695.1 uncultured Clostridia bacterium
GTTTTGCCAAAAACAACATAAAACAACACGTTTTCAATTCAAAAACAACAAAAATATTGCAAAAAACATAAAAAATATCCAAAAATCTATTGACAAACAGGTATAAATGCGTTATAATTATAGCTGAAATGATAGCGTGCGGTGTCCTGCACGCAAAAATTGCCGAAAATAAGGCGAAATTAACTGAAATATCTCAAAACAAGAACGGGGGATAAATAAAGATGGATGAAAGATATGTAAGCGAAATAGTCGCAAGCGTAGTCAGATCCATGACTGAAGGAAAAGGACAGACCTCTCAGAAGGGCGTCTTCAAGACAATGACCGAAGCTCTCGAGGCTGTCGATAAGGCTTATAAGCAGTACAGGGGATACAGCATAGAGCAGAGAGAAAAGATGATAGCAAAGATAAGGGAATTTACCCTCGCCGAGGCCGAGACGCTCGCAAAGATGGGCGTTGAGGAAACAGGCATGGGAAGGGTTTCCGATAAGATAATAAAGCATCAGCTCGTCGCAAACAAGACTCCGGGCACCGAAGACCTTCATCCGTCGGCGTTCTCCGGCGACTGCGGACTCACGCTTGTGGAAATGGCTCCCTATGGAGTTATCGGAAGCATAACGCCCTCCACCAACCCCAGCGAGACGGTAATATGCAATTCGATAGGCATGATAGCCGCCGGAAACGGCGTTGTATTCAATCCTCATCCCAATGCCTGCAAGGTAGCGAATTACGCAGTTGACATGGTAAACCGTGCGATACTTGAGGCAGGCGGACCGGAGAACCTCGTAGTCACGGTCGAAAAGCCGACCAAGGAATCCTCCGACGAGATGATGAAGTCCCCGATAGTCAGAATGCTCGTAGCCACAGGCGGTCCCGGCGTTGTCAAGGCTCTCCTTTCCTCCGGAAAGAAGGCGATAGGCGCAGGCGCAGGAAATCCTCCGGTAATCGTAGACGACACGGCTGATATAGAGAAGGCGGCAAAGGACATAGTCGCAGGCGCAAGCTTCGACAACAACCTCCCTTGCATTGCTGAAAAAGAGTGCTTCGCATTTGACAATATAGCGGACGACCTCATTAAGTATATGACGCAGAACGGCGCATATCTCATAAAGGGCGATCAGATAGATAAGCTGGTAAAGGTATGCCTCATCGAAAAGGACGGCAAGTACGTCATAAACAAGGACTGGGTAGGCAGAGACGCTTCAAAGTTCCTGAAAGCTCTCGGAATAGAATCCGACGCAAGGCTTGTTATATGCGAGGTGCCCGAGATGCACCCGTTCGTACAGGTCGAAATGATGATGCCGGTGCTCGGAATCGTGCGTGTTAAGAACATAGAAGAAGCAATAAGCATGGCAGTCAAGGCGGAGCACGGAAACCGCCATTCGGCGCATATACACTCCAAGAACGTTGACCACCTCACCGACTTTGCAAGAGCCGTTGAGACCACGATATTCGTAAAGAACGCTCCTTCCTACGCCGGTATAGGCGCAGGCGGCGAAGGGTACACCACCTTCACCATAGCCGGTCCTACCGGAGAGGGACTCACCGCGGCGCACTCGTTCACAAGACAGCGCAGATGCGTTCTCGTCGACGGACTGCACATAGTCTGATAAATAGCGCAGTATATTAAAGCAAGAGGTACTTAAACAACTATGAAAGCTCTCGGAATGATAGAGGTTTACAGCTTTACGACGGCGGTATGCGCGGCTGATCTTATGGCAAAGACGGGAAATGTACACGTCATTGCCTTTGACCGCAACCGTCCGTTTGCAAAGGGCTTCCCCGTGCCGCTTATAATGGCGGCGAAGATAGAGGGGGATGTTGCGGACGTGAAGGCTTCTGTGGAAGCGGCATCGGAGTTCGCAAAGAGCAGGGGACACTATATCGTCTCTCACTGCATACCTAACCCCGGCGAAGACGTCGATAAAATGGCGTATCGCTTAGACATCAACAAGGATAAATTCAATAAAAAGCTTCCTAAAAGCTTCCAG
Organism: uncultured Clostridia bacterium; assembly: GCA_905235695.1. Lineage (GTDB taxonomy): Bacteria > Bacillota > Clostridia > Oscillospirales > CAG-382 > UMGS882. Next base: position 1,989 of record CAJOMW010000100.1, read on the forward strand.
GGAGCACTCGACGGCTACGAGTTCTACGGAGATAATTCGATAGGGCTGCTTGAAGTTGAGGGACTTGTCGCATCGATAGACGGACTTGACGCAATGCTCAAAGCTGCGGACGTAAGGCTCGTTCACACCGAAAAGAGACTCGGCGGACGGCTTGTAACGCTGATAATAGCCGGAAAGGTTTCCGCCGTGAAGAGCGCTCTCGAAAGCGGAAAGGCGGCGGCATCTCCCAAGGGCACCGTCTACGGGTGCGAGGTCATCGCAAATCCGCACGCCGAGATACTCAAGTTTTTCGATATGGACAACGGGAAAGAGAAGTAAAAAGTTGAAAATTGAAAATTGAAAATTGAAAATGAAGGAGATCTGCGATATATATTTGTCTGCTTCATTGGCAAGGGGTACATAGAGTTTTTAACTTTATAATAGTTATTTACACAGCAGAATCAACTTAACAACATAAAAAGTTTTTTGGATTCTTAAACCTTTTTTTCAAAAAAGGTTTAAGCGGAGCACGAGGCAGAGCCTCGTCTTCAATTTAATTATTCCTTATAAAAAGGAGAATGTGCAATGTATGATGAAAAAATGATAGCCGAGGCGGTCAAAAAGGCGATAGAGCAGGTCTCGGACGAAAAGGATCAGATAAAGATAGGCGTATCGCAGAGGCACGTTCATTTATCGCGCGAGGATCTCGACACGCTTTTCGGAAAGGGCTTTGAGCTTACCAAGAAAAAGACGCTTATGGGCAGGGAATTTGCCTCAGATCAGCTTGTTACGCTTGTAGGTCCGTCGCTGAAGTCTATTGAGAACGTGAGAGTTCTCGGACCGGTGAGAAAGCACACGCAGGTAGAGATATCGAGAACGGACACCTTTGTACTCAAGGTCAGCCCCCCTGTAAGGCCTTCGGGCGAAATAAAGGGCTCCGAGAAGATAGTTATAGTAGGGCCTAAGGGAACGGTATATCTGCAGGAGGGCGTTATAATCGCCAACCGCCACATACACCTCACCCCCGAATACGCCGAGAAGCACGGCATAAAGGACGGCGATTACGTTGACGTGCTTGTGGACAGCGTAAAGCCTACAAAGTTCTTTGACGTTCAGGTGAGAGTGCGCGACGACTTCAACGTCGAGATGCACATTGACACCGACGATGCAAACTCCGCAGGGCTCAAGAACGGAGACCTTGTGACGATAATAAAGAGATAGTACATATAAACAGTATTTCCGTGCGCAGAAAATGCGCACGGACTTTTTTTCAGGGAACATATTGCCTTTAATTTGCGTCCTATGTTTGTAAAGACTTTAAAGGGAGGACTTAACATGAAAAAGGCTTTGTTTTTATTTATTGCCATACTTGCGGCGGCTTTGCTTATATCATGCTCCGATAGCGTGACAGAGCAAGAGGCTGAAATAATTGCGTCCGGTACGGACGAAGAGACGCCGCCAGAGCCGGTACGGCTCAATTTTGACGCCGCATACGTCAGAACAAACGGATATCACGATGGCTTTACATATCCGCGTGCCGTCGTAATATCGGACAGGGCGCAGCTCGACGAATACTATGAGCAAAACAAAGAACTGTACGATTTTTCCCATAAGGAAGAGGTTTATTCCGACACGACGATGGGATTTGCCGATGCTATGGAAAAATATGATGACGGTTGGTTTTCCGAAAAAACACTTTTGATATGCGTTCTCGAAGAGGGAAGTGGCTCGATAAGGCACGAGGTGACAAAGGTGGAGAAGACGGGCGGCGACCTTGATATAAATATCGAAAGGATAGTGCCATACGCCTGCACGGACGACATGGCGGAGTGGCATATCATAATCGAATTGGATAAAACGGAAGCAGGCGGCGCGGATAGCGTCCGTATTGCGCTCGAAACGCCGGACGGAGCATTTTATTAAAGAGCTCGGCGACGCAGGAAAATTTTGCGGAAAAGCTTGCATTTTGGAATATTTGGGAGTATAATAGCCTTAACATTTCAAATATTATTTTGGAGAACGAAGATGCAGCTATTAAAGGACAGAATTTTAAAGGACGGCAATGTCGCACCCGGCGGCATTCTGAAGGTAGACAGCTTTTTGAACCATCAGATAGACATAGACCTGCTCAACGAGATAGGAAAAGAGTTCAAGCGGCTTTTCTCTGATGTAAAAGTAGATAAGATACTTACCGTTGAGGCGTCGGGAATAGGAATAGCGTGCATTGCGGCGCAGTACTTCGGAGTGCCGGTCGTGTTTGCCAAGAAGGCAAAGTCAAAGAACATTGACGGCGGCGTGTTTACCAGCAGTGTTCAGTCCTTTACATACGGAAAGACGTACGATCTGATCGTCTCGATAAAATTTCTAAAACCCGACGAGAACATACTCATCATCGACGATTTCCTTGCGAGCGGCAAGGCGATGTTTGGGCTTGTTGACATAGTAAAGCAGGCCGGAGCGAATGTCAGCGGCGTCGGGATAGTCATAGAAAAGGGCTTCCAGGGGGGCGGAGAAAAGCTCAGAAAAATGGGCATAAACCACAAGTCCCTCGCGGTGATAAAGTCGATGGACGAAGAGGGAAATCTGGAGTTTGAGGACGAAGAATAAACAGATATTTAAAGCGGCGCCGCAGCGCCGCTTTTTTGCGCTTTTTTTGAGAATCAGTGGCAAAACCCGCCCTTCCGGCATATACTTAAACAAAGAGAACCAATACGAAAGAGGTGCTTTGCATGAAAAAGCAGTCGGCGATAATCGGAGCGGGGATGCTGTGCGTTGGCTTTGGAATACTGCTTGCGAGGTTTCTGCCGCCGATAGCGCTCGTCTGCATAGAGGCAGTGCTGCTTATCCTTGCCGGTCTCCTTTCACTTAAAGGATAGAAATTAGTTAGGAGTTAGGAG
>CAJOMW010000101.1 GCA_905235695.1 uncultured Clostridia bacterium
AACTCCACACCGGTGATGAATTTCGGATCGTCACCTTTGATAAGGCTTTTTACCGTTTTACAGCCTCTTATCGCGTCGTGATCTGTTACGGAAAAAAGCCCTATTCCTGCGTCTTTCACAAGGCCTGTTATGCTCTCCGGGGCGTCTGTGCCGTCGGAGACATTCGTATGTATGTGAAGGTCGATTTTACATCTCTGTTTATCAATGATGGGCATAGTAATTTTTTCCTTATTTCGTAACTTCTTTTATCAAAAATTTTTGTCGGGATCAGCCTTTTTTATCGGGGACCGCAACGACGTTTACGTATTTGTACGGTATCTCAATATTATTGGCGATAAGAGCCTCGCGCACTCTCGTGTTTATATCGCTTATGATGATCTCCGGATCTTCGCTTCTTTCAAAAAATACAGTGACCGCCATGACAAGCGCACTGTCCGCAAATGCGATAAAGTAAACCGGTCCGTAGCAGGGCGAGCCGTCCTCGCTTCGCGCTCCCGGGACGGAATATTCACTTTTCTCTACCGCTTCGTAAATTACCTTTTTTACCTTCTCCATATTGCTGCCATAGCTCACGGAGAACCGACATTGCACGGAATTAAGATCGTACTCGTGGCTGTAATTATTTATCTGCATGGCGTTCAGCTTGCTGTTGGGTACAATGATCCTCAGTTCATCGAGGCTTATAAGCACCACGTGCCTAAGCGTTATATTATCAACGACACCGGCCGTTCCGTCCTCCAGAGTTATCCTGTCTCCGATGTCAAAGGGCTTGTATATGCTTATCATAAGCCCGGCAAGGATATCCTTGATTATGTCCTGCGCAGTGAATGCGAGCACCGCGCTGACGAGAGCGGTTCCGCCGAATACCGTCTGCCATATTGTTTTTGCGCCGCTGAATACGGATATGGCGAGAATGATGCAGAAAATAACTATAATGACGCAATTTATCTTTTCAAGGAACGCAATATGTATACCACTGTGATTTTCCTGTACCTTATTAAAAATGTGCTTATTCAGCTTTGTGCCGCCCCACGCAAGAAAGAAAAAGGCTGCGGCGACAACCGCTGTCATCAGTATCTTCCACCATATTTCCAAATCATTTATCCATTCAAGCATCTTTTTTCACCCATTGAAATATCTTATAAGTTTTCCGCCGCAAGCGGAGCATAGAAATCGTATTTGCAGCCGTCTATACTGCGCCCGGTCGAACCCCTTGCGGAGCTCGACCGGTTTTTGCCTTTTGCGCCTAAATATCCGGGGTACTGCTTCGAACGTTTTCGCTTTGTACAGTACTTTTCCCGAAAACTTGATTTTTACCGAATCAGCCTACAAAGATAAACTCGCTGTCCTCGTCGTCGTCCTCGGAATCGTCACGCCAGCAGAGATTTCCTTCGCCGTTCAGATAAAATTCTCCGCTCTCCTCCCAGCGCTCGTCTGTTATCCAGTCCTCGCCGTCTTCGTCAAATTCTATAAGCATGTAATGGCCGTTTTCATAGGAGAGACCGCCCTCTTCGTTGAGGATAGCCGTCATTTCCCATGTGTTCATCTCAGAAGCGCTGTTCGGCCAGCTTGCCACGACGTTTACCTTGCCGGGTGCAAGGCTCTTGCTGATGGTTATCATGCCGCGTCCCGCCATCTTCTCAGCCCAGTCGCCTTCAAATGCGCCGAGCAACGTGTCGGGCTCCTTTACGCCGGTGCTTTCAGCCAATGCGTAATACCAGCCCTGCATTATATCCACATAGTCTACGTCATCGTCGTAGCACAGCCAGGTCTCATAGAAGGTCTCATAATCGCCGCTTACCTTGCGGACAAGGTTGCCCTCGGCAAAGAAGAAATCAAGGCGCACGTCTTCGTCCGGGAAATTCAGAACAACGTATTCGCCGTCCGGAGCTTCGTCTCTTTCTGTTTCATAGAAGCCTGCTCCGAGAATTGCCTCGGCATAGGGTGCTGCGTCGAAATTCTCAGCAGATACCGGTCCGAACTCGGTCGTGCTTACGGTGTAATTTGTGCCTTCTTCATAGGCAGCGCGCGCAACATAAATATCGAGCTCGGTGTTCCCGCGGTAGAAGTTTTCAAGCTGAGCGTTCTTATCGCACATCTCATACGCAGCGTCTTCCGCCCAATCACAGAGCATTGCCCACTGACCTATGTCGCGATCCATCTCCTCGGCGGTTGCACGTTCGTAGCGCACGTCTGTCGGGGTGTAGCAAATATAATAATTTCCGTCGTCATCTTTTGCGAATACGTACGCACCGAACATATCGCCGCAGAGCATCTCGTGGAGTCTGTCCTCGTCTACCTTTCCTATGCTGAACAGCCAGCCTGCGCCTTCGTAGCTGACTGCCTCAAGAGACGCTGTCTCGGAGACGGCAAACAGTATGCCGTCCGCATCGTTTTCAGGCGTTTCAACGGTGACAAACGAATTGTATTTCGGCTTTATTTCGAGATACAGACCGCCGTTTTCGTACTCGCCCCATACCTGAGGAGGGAACTTTACGGTGACGGTATCAAACAATTTGCCTTCCTGTGTCATAAGGTCATCGAAATTCTTTGCCTCGCTAAGCTTGAGACCGAGAGTGAGCTCCTCAAAGCCTTTGAGATCTTTTATAGGGCTGTCAAACATCATGGTGTCCGCACTGTACTTTCCGGGAGCAACAGAGGCGTAATAGTAGTTATAGTCGCATTCTGCGCCGTCAGCGACAGCGGTGTCAATGCTTACGCCGATATAGTGATCTGTCTTATTCTCGACATAGGTATATACGTAAGGTCCGAAGAAATCATCATAGTCCTGATCGCCTATGACGAGCTTCAATGTGTCGTTATCAACGACTACCGTGCCGAGAGCATCCAAATCTACCGGATCCACGGTTACGCCGGTTTTGATTATCACGGGATCTGACGTGTAATCATGCCATGAATACTCGTCCTTTGCTGTGGTAAAGCAAAGCTCCAGCTCGCTGATGGCGTCAAAGCTTACGCCGGGAATGTCGGATCCATAAAATCCGAGAGCGTATTTACCGCTTTCGCCTGCCGGTACCGTGACCTGTGTATCGTAGCTTCCGCCGTAGCACTCGCCGTCTTCATAATAGTATTCAATGAGCAAAACGTCTTTGGTAAAGCCGTTGACAACTCCGTTTGTGACGCCGAGATATGCGTCATTTTCACCGTTGTTCTCAATGTCAATCCAGATAATCGGCTCATTGTCAGCAGACGACGGATCTGTATCGAGTCCGGCGGTGGTGACCTTTACTCCGTCTTTCTCGAAAATGACACTGCCCTGTGCCTGATACTCGGTAAGCTGTTCGGCTACCTGATTGTTGTCTGTGTTCTTTGAAGCGCACGATGCACAGCCGAGTACAACTGCTGCTGTCAGCGCAATAACTGCAAGTTTTCTCTTAAAATTCATCTTTTTTCCTCCAATGATTATTTATTTGATATCGCCTTATTTATGTGTAACGCCTTCGCCGTAGATGGTCGTCCAGTCGTTCTTCATGGATATGGGAACCCAGTCGAACTCCTCACAGAGGTCGAACATCTTCTGCGCTTTGGCTTCGTCGCCGTTCTCGCGCTCCGTATCGTCGCAGCAGAGCATAAATGCGAGGCTCATGTAACGGTTGTTGGTCGTCACGTATTCTGCCATACTGCTGTCTCCCGTGCTGTTGCCGAAGGAGAGAACAGGCTGCTGACCTATCTCCTGCATGATGACGGAAACCTTGTTCATCTTGAGGTTCTTAATGATGAAGTCTCCGCCGAGGATAAGCTCATCCTTGTCGGTAAAGACGTAGTTCAGTCCGTCCGCATCGCCCTGACCTGTCGCTACAAGCGTCTCATCGGAGCCGATTATCTGGCGGTTTGGAAGGTCGAGCGGAGAATTGTACGCTATGCCGCGGACGATAAGTCTGTCGGTGCCGCTTACGATATAGACGGTGAAATCGTTTGCCTTGAGGTAATCGACTATCTGGAGCATTGGCAGATACCAGCCGTCGCCGCGAAGCATACCGTCGTAGCTCGGCATGGACTGCTTTTTGAACTCCTGTATATAATCGTTGAACTCCTCAACGGTCATGCCCGCAAAAGCAGACGCTACCGCCTTGCCGTGGTCAACCTCAAGTCCCGAGAAGGACTTGCCGGTCTCGTTCTGCTCCTTTATCTTGTTTGCAACTTCTTTCTCAAAATCCGACGCCTTATCCTTGTAGTCGGGATCCTCAAGAACGCGGTACTTGAGAAGGGTGTAATCGAAATAGTTGGGATCAGTCTCGCAGAAAAGTGTGCCGTCGAGGTCAAAGACGGCTATTCTGTCGCTGACCGGAATAAAATACTCGCTGTCCTTATCGGTGATGGCATTCATATATGCGGTTATCTCGGCGCGCGCCGCTGCATTAAAGTACCAGAGGCTTAAAGCCGTAAGATCGGAGAAGCGTGAGAAAATTTCCTCTGCCTCGTCCTGTGTGACGGTTCCGAAGGCATCCAGCCTGCCGCCGTCCTTTTCATCAATGAGACCGCTTCCTACCGCCCACTGCAGTGCGCTGACCGCCCAATCGGACCACTCAAAGGAATCGGCATAGCTCAAAATGTTCGTTTCCTCGCCGGCGGATACGTCCATGCCT
>CAJOMW010000102.1 GCA_905235695.1 uncultured Clostridia bacterium
GGAACCCGTTATGTGCCGACGCAGCGTCCTTAGATTTGCCCTTCCCACGCCCGGGAAGGGCAAAAATCTTTTGGTACTTTTCTTTTTCAAGAAAAGTACAATCCGTCATCCCCAAAGTGCCTACGGCACTTTGGATACAGCACCTGCGCTTAGCAGTAAAACAGCAAAAGAGTATCAAAAGCCGTGCCCCAGCCAATTTTGCATTCTGCATTTAAAAATGCAGTCCGAACAGAGGCTGTCCGTCCGGACAGCCTCTCATAAAATCACTTGTGCAGTATATCAGCCGAGGAATACCATGGGTATGAGTGCCACATCTTCACGCCCGTCACAGCTTATCTCAAGGATAACTCTGTTCTTTGCGTCTACCGTATCGCCTGTCCTGATGACGTATTCGGAAACGGTGGCTCTGACATCGTTGGGCTTTACCTGAAGATTCTTTTTGCCCTCTACGCTCCATCCGTCGGGGAGAATAAATCTGAGAGCAAAGTGCTTCTGGGAGCGGAACTTGTTGCGCAGCATTACCTTGACGCCTATCTCGGAATTGGGGGCAACGTCGGGAGCTCTGTCATAGTCTATCCAGACGTTGGATATCACAAAGTCCATGTTGAAGGAGTACGGGGAGTGCGCTGCGAGCATATCCGCAAACGCCCTGCCCTTGAATCTCGCCTTGTCCTCTTCGGGTACGCTCGTCTCACCGTCAACAACGGCAACATTTTTGTTGTAGAGCATTGTCGGATGGAGCGCAATTATTCTGTCCGTGAGGTCTGTGCAGGTCTTGGGAGGACGCGGATAACAGCCGCCGAGATTTATCGCTATCGTTACGAGACCGTCGCCTATGTATTCCTTCCAGTCGTCGGGTATTATCTTCGTGCCGTTCATTATGCCGAGGATCGCTCCGACGGTCGCGCCTGTGCAGTCGGTGTCGTCGCCGCAGTTTACGGCGGTTATAACAGTCTTCTTGAAATCGCCTTCGCCGTAGAGAAGTCCGATAACGGCGTACGCAACGTTTGCAGGTGCCTGGAACCAGCCGAGCTCCGGATCGTCAAGGCTCATCTTTGTTACTATCTCTCTTGCCTCGAGCCACGTCTTTCCGTCGTCGTATGCCTTTACCGCCGCGGTTATGAACTTGTAGAAGCGGCAGGTATCGGGTATCTTTGAAAGTCCTATGTTTATAAGCTCTCTTATGTCGTCAATTACGAACGCCGCACTCTCAAGAGCCGCAACGAATATGGTTGCGTACGTGCCTTCGCCCATACCGTGGTCTACGCATGCGTCCATGTAGCCGTATCTTATAGCTTCGTCGACAAGTCCGGGGTTGAGGCAAGCCCATACCTCCGTGCGTATCCATGCGCCGTTGGAGTGCTTCCACTCGTTCTCGTACTGTCCGGATATCGGCGGAATGAGCCCTCTCTGCATATTACCCTTGCATATACCGTACTCGTTCCAGAAGGGAGAGATGAGCTCGAGCCAGTACTCGCCGAGTATCCTCTCATTGAGCTTCTGCGGACCGTTTTCGGTTATCGCCTTGAGCCATATAAGCTGAAGGTCGAGGTCGTCGTTAGGGAGTGGATTGCCGGGATCGGAATTGAAGCCCTTTACGTCATTTACCTGTCTTTTTCCCTCAAACGGGGTGCCTAAGGTGCCGCCTATGTTCTTGCCGAGCCAGCAGGCATATATCTTGTCCTTCAGTTCTTCTCTGTTGAGTTTTATCATTGGGTAACACGCTCCTGTTCTTGTTTTAAGGTAATTTTCACCTGTACTTATAATAACTTATATCATTTTCAAAGTCAATAACTTTTTTTGATTATAATGCCCGATATCCGCTTTGCAGGCGTAACTTCCGTGAATTTCAGCTGAACGTCCCAGCCTATCCGATTTTCGGAACATTTTTCAAATATCAAAAAATTATCATAAATATTACAGCAATACTATTGCAATTAAGAGAGGAATGTGGTATCATGCAATTATGAACAAAAAGGAGGATTTACAGGATGAACGATTTCTTTTCTGTCGGAAACGACCTCATAGAAAGGCGAATATATTTTAATGACGGTATGCCGATAAAATAAATAAAATGTCCGGCGAAGTATGGGCGACCGACGGGCGCGAGGAGCTGATATCCTTCCCCGGAATAACGCTCGCCGGAAGCAAGGTGGAAACGGACAAAGACAGCATAACCTTCATCGGTGCGGATTTTACGATAAAATGGGAATTTACCGTGTTCGACGACATACCCGTCATTGAGAGCGTCATAGGCATAAAGGGAAAGAGCCGCTCGACAAAGGTAGAAAACCCGAGAGACGTCGACGGTATAGAAGGCGTTTTCATAAACAAGGGATACAGGGACTACATAGACGGCTTCGGTCACACGTCGTGCGCAATAAACCTCGAATCGGTAGAGCTCTTTGACAGAACAGACTACACAAGTCATCTCATTGAGAAGAACGAAAGATCCCTCTACTTCTTCGGAGGAAGGGAGATCGCAAGAGGTCACATCTTTGTTCTCAAGGAGGCAATAAGCAAGCAGGAGCTGCTCGTTGTCAAGAACTCCCCCTCAGCCCACGCTCACTACAACCGCAAAGAGGACGACTTAATGTCGGCTCCCACGTCAAATATGCACCTCAACGGCAGCGGCATAAACATAGAGGAGCTTCTCGAAGACGAGTACACCTACGCCTACCCGTCGGCAATAGGCGTCTGCGGCAGCGGCGAGAGCAAAGAGCTTTTCAGAAGGTATTACAACAAGCGCTACGTCAAAAAGACGTCCTATATAATGTCGAACACCTGGGGCGACAAAAACCAGGACGGCAGAGTAAGCGAGGAATTTATCCTTGCCGAGCTCGAAAGGGCGGCCGTTATCGGCACGGACATAGTGCAGATAGACGACGGCTGGCAGCAGGGACTTACCGCAAACTCGAAGTTTGCGAATAACGGCGTCTGGAGCGGCGGTTACAGAGATGCGGATAAGGATTTCTGGGCTGTAAACAAGAAGAAGTTCCCGAACGGATTTGACAAGATAGTAAAGTCCGCCTCCGACAAGGGCATCGAGCTCGGTCTGTGGTTCTCCCCCGACGCAAACGGCGACTACGCTTACTGGAAGGAAGACGCAGACACGCTTCTCGGATTCTACGAAAAATACGGCATAAGGTACTTTAAGCTCGACGGAATAAGGATAAAAAACCGCCGCTGCGACGAAAACCTTCTGAAGATGTTTTCACGTATAAGAGAGAAGGCGCCGGGCATTGTGTTCAACATGGACATAACGGCCGGAAAGCGCTTCGGATTTATGTATCACAAGGACATTGGCGACATATTCGTCGAGAACAGATACTCTGACTATCCGAACTACTTTCCCCACAACACCCTCAGAACGCTTTGGGAGCTTTCGGAATACATCCCGACTCAGCGCCTTCAGATGGAAGTGCTCAACAACAAGAGGAACGCCGACAAGTACACCAATATTCTCGGTCCGATAAACTACGATATAGACTACCTTTTCGCCTCAGTTATGGTCGCGTGTCCCCTTCTCTGGATGGAGATGACGGCTCTCGATGGGGAGAACGTCGAAAGGCTTTCAAAAATAGCGGCGGTATACAAGAAATACAGGGACGATTTTGACGAGGTTTACCCGATATTTGAAAAGCCGAGCGGATTCTCAATCACGGGATTCAGGATAGTCGGTAAAAAGCAGAACTATGCGGTGCTTCTGAGAGAGAACAGCGAAAAGAGCGAATTTGATATAAAGATAAAAGAAGTCCTTGCGACAAACGACGAAAACGCCGAGGTAGGCGAGACGGTAAGGATTAACAAGCAGAGAGGATATCTGTTCGGAGTTTTGGCGTAGGGGAAGCAAAAATCGCTTCGCGATTTTCGCAATTCGCAATGCGCAATTCGCAATTAAGGAAAAAACCGCAAAGCGGTTTTCAATATAATTGAAATAATAAATATAAAAGCAATGCTTATCTTCACAGTCTGAGTGAGGCAGAAAAGCATTGCTTTTATTATGCGAAATAATATAAACAAAGATAAGTTTTACGTTTTTTCCCTTCCCTCTTGCGGGAATGGCAAAAATCTTTTGGTACTTTTCTTTTTCAAGAAAAGTACGTAAAACGTGTCCCCAAAGCACCGTAAGGTGCTTTTAGTGCCATATGGCACTTTGGATACTGCACATGCGCTCAGCAGAGCAACAAAAAAGAACATTAAAAGCGGCGCTTTCGCCAAAAAGCCACCATCATTGCCACAAGTGAAAAGACAAGACGGAAAAGTTAAGATAGAAAAGTAAAATCGGCACGTTTCCGTGCCGATTCTGGCGTCCCTGAGACGACTCGAACGTCCGACCCCACGCTTAGGAGGCGTGTGCTCTATCCTGCTGAGCTACAAGGACATTTCTGTTACCTATTTATTATACCTTTTTTTTGAGTTTTGTCAAGTGCTTTTTAACTAAGATAAAGATAAACACAATATTTTGCGCACAGTATTGAATTATCTCACAATATATGCTATAATAAAGCATACTGAATTCAAGTCAAGGAGAAGAGCCATGAGCGAAAACGACGTTCTTTTACCGGAAGATTATACAGATCCGAAATGCCCTTTCTGCACCGAGCAGTTTGAAAAAGAGCCGCCGGTTCACAGCATACCCGTCGACAGGGTGCTCGGCAAGCTCGACGAGCATCTCGGAGCTAACCACTACGTCGAGGCGGAGCGCCACCTCTTGTACTGGCTCGAAGAGGCAAAGGCAGGTCACGACAAGCGCGGAGAGTTTATGATAAGAAACGAGCTTATGGGGCTCTACCGCAAGCGCGGCAGAAAAAACAAGGCGCTTGAAAACGCAAAAGAAGCGATAGACCTGATAGCCGCCATGCAGATAGAGGGAAGCATAGGCGCCGGTACCGCCTACGTAAACGCCGCGACGGTATACAAGGCGTTCGGAAATCCCGAGGGGGCTATGCCTCTCTTTGAAAAGGCAAGGGAAATATACGAAAAAGAGCTGAAAGAGGGCGACGGCAGGCTCGGAAGCCTTTACAACAACATGGCGCTTGCACTGGCAGACCTCAAAAGGTATCCGGAGGCAAACGATTATTACAGGCGCGCCGTGGAAGTCATGGGCAAGGTGGAGAACGGCGCTCTCGAACAGGCGATAACGTATCTGAACATGGCAAACGCCGCCGAAGCGGAGAGAGGACTTGAAGACGCCGCCGAAGACATAGCTGAATACCTCGACAGAGCGGAAGCCCTGCTTGAAACGCCTACCGTTCCGAGAAACGGATACTATGCGTTCGTGTGCGACAAATGCTCGTCCACATTCGGATACTACGGCAGATTTTTATATGAACAGCAGTTGAAAGAGAGGGCGAAAAACATATATGAAGGGGCTTGAGATTTCACGCCGTTTTTTTGAGGAATACGGAAGACAGATGCTCGAGGAGAACTTTCCGTCCATATTGCCGCTAATTGCGGTGGGGCTTGTCGGAAGCGGCTCGGAGTGCCTGGGGTACGACGACGAGGTGTCGCGCGACCACGATTTTGAGCCGGGCTTCTGCATATTTATCCCCGGCGAAGATATAGTCGACAGGCAGACCGCGTTTAAGATAGAGCGTGCGTACGCAAAGCTTCCGAAGGAATACGAGGGACTGAAAAGAAGCGTAATAAGTCCGGTCGGCGGAAGCAGACACGGCGTCATAAGGATAGACGAGTTTTATGAGGAGAAGGTCGGCTCGGCGAGCGGCGCTCTGTCGGCGCGCGAATGGCTGACGATACCCGAACACGCCCTGCTCGAAGCCACAAGCGGCGAGGTCTTTTTTGACAACTACGGGCTTTTCTCGGATATACGCAGCAGACTTTCGGCAATGCCCGAGGATATACGCCTGAAAAAGCTCGCCGGAGCGCTGATAATCATGGCGCAGTCCGGGCAGTACAACTACAACCGCTGTCTTGCCCACGGCGAGACGGGAGCGGCGCAGCTTGCCGCAATCGAGTTTGCAAGGAGCGCAATGCACGCCGTGTTCCTGCTGAACGGCAGATATATGCCGTACTACAAGTGGAGCTTCAGGGCTATGCGTGATCTTCCCGTCCTATCGCAGCTTGCGGATACCGTCGAGTTTCTGCTCTCGGGCGACAACGACGCGTCAAACGCCGCCGTCAAGAGCGACATAATAGAGGACGTGGCTCAGATGATAATTTCCAATCTTATGGAGCAGAAAATAACCGAAGCGATATGCGGAGACCTCGAAAAGCACGCATATTCGGTGAACGACAGGATAAGCGATCCCAATCTGAGAAATATGAGTGTATTCGCAGGGGTATGATACCTTGTGATTTCGCTTGGCGCACCATTGCTCAGCAGAGCAACAGAAAACGGATATCAAAAGCCGTGCCCCAGCCAATTCTGCATTTTGCATTATAAAAAACTTCGCTTCGTTTTTATGATAAAAACTCGTCGATCTCGTCGAACGACAGATCGTCATGCAGGGCGAGATTTATAGCGTATCCTATGAGCTTTGACACATCTTTTATTATGTGATCCGTC
>CAJOMW010000103.1 GCA_905235695.1 uncultured Clostridia bacterium
GAAGCGATGGTTGCAAGCCCCTGTATGTCCGAAGGAATGATAAGCTTATTAGCCTTTCCGTCGGCAAGCTCTTTCAGTGTCTCAAGGCTCTTTATGGCTATAACCTGCTGTGAGGGATTGGCTTCGTTTATCAGCTTTATGCCCTCTGCTACCGCTTCTTGTATCTTTATTATAGCCTCTGCTTCACCCTCTGCCTCTCGTATCTTTGCTTCGCGTACAGCATCGGCTTTGAGAATTGCCGCCTGCTTTTCGGCTTCCGCCTCGAGTATCTTTGACTCCTTGGAGCCTTCGGCAATGAGTATTGCAGACTTCTTCTCGCCCTCCGCCTGGAGTATCTTTTCACGTCTCTCGCGCTCGGCTCTCATCTGCTTTTCCATGGCGTCCTGTATGTCTTTCGGCGGCATGATGTTTTTAAGCTCGACGCGGTTTATCTTTATTCCCCACGGATCTGTCGCCTCGTCGAGTATGGAGCGCATCTTCGTATTTATTATGTCACGAGAAGTCAGCGTCTGGTCGAGCTCGAGGTCGCCTATGATGTTTCTCAGCGTCGTTGCGGTGAGATTTTCTATCGCTATCATCGGATTTTCGACGCCGTAGGTGTAGAGCTTCGGATCGGCTATCTGATAGTAGATAACGGTGTCTATCTGCATGTGGACGTTATCGCTTGTGATGACGGGCTGCGGCGGAAAGTCGAGCACCTGCTCCTTAAGTGACATATTCTTTGCTATTCTGTCGATAAAGGGTATTGTAAAGTGCACGCCTGTCTTCCATGTGCATCTGTATGCGCCGAGCCTCTCGACGATAAACGCGCGCGCCTGCGGAACTATCTTGATATTTGCAACTGCTATTATAAAGAGTATAACAACTATTACAACGGTAAATATACCGCCTCCGCTCAGAAATCTACCCGGTGCTTCGAGCGTTTCAATGTTTCTTATCATAACCATACCATTCCTTTCTTAAAACGGTTTTACTTTTCTGCGGTTTCTTTATCCGCCAGCGGCTCGCATACAAGAGTTACGCCGTCTACAGACAATACTTTTACCGTATCTCCCTTTTGCACGTCAACCTCGCTGCATGCCTGCCAGCTTATTCCTCTGACCTTTACCCTGCCTATGCCGCCCCCGGGTATATCGACTTCGGCGACGGCTTTTGAGCCGATCACAGCGTCGATATTTGTCTTAGTGTATCCCTTGCTTATGTTCTTTTTGAGCTTTCGGTACAAAAAGGCTATGCACAGTGCCGCTGTTATCAGAAACAGAGCAACCTGAAGCCATACCGGAGCGCCGAGATATAAGGATATGAGCGACACGAGCGCCGCCGGGGCAAACCATATTGCGACCATCTGCACCGTTGCCGCTTCTGCGATTATCGCAAGTATTATTATTCCAAGCCAGATATATGTCATACGCTCTTCCCCTTTCTTTTTGACTATTCTTCGTCAAAATTCTTATACGGCTCGACAGCTTCCTTTACGCTCTCATATCCGTAGCCGTATCTTACAAGCTTATTTTTAAGCAAATTCAGCTCTTTTATATCGGTAATATTCGCTCTCCTTGTAAGTTTTTGCACGAGCTTTTCAAGAAGCTCGTCAAAGTCTATATCCGCATCTTCAATGGCGTTTTCTATGACATCCGACGAAAAGCCTTTTTTTATAAGCTCGCCTTTAAGACGGTACGGTCCGTAATATTTTTCCCTTGCCATGGCTTCGAGCTTCCTGCGGCAGAGGTTATCGTCATCGATTATGCCGTTTTTTTCGAGAGTTGCGACTGCGGCGTCGCAAACGTCCTTTTCATAACCTTTTTGTCTGAGCTTTGTGACAAGAGTTTTCTTGCTCTTGTCGCTGAATTCGAGAAGATACGACGCATATCTTATACAGCTCAGCTTACGGGAGAGAAAAACTATCATCTCATCGTCTTCTTCAGCCGGGAGAAGCGAGTTATCCTCTGCGTACTTATATGTACCCGTCTTTTTTGCGTCCGATACGGAAAGGGCGTATTTGCTTCCGCTTTCGTCATACAAATACACCTCATTACCGCCTGCGGAAAAATCCGCACCTTTTATTATCATATTATTCGCCGAATTCCTCGGTTATAACGAGCCCAGTATCGCTGTCGGTATCAAGGTTTTCTCCGTCGAGCGGTCTGCTCTTGAGCGCTTCCTTTATGCGCTCCTCAACCTCGGCAGATACGTCCGGATTCTGTGCCAGATATTCGCGGACCTTGTCCTTGCCCTGTCCGATCCTCTGATCGTTATACGAGAACCACGAGCCGCTCTTGTTGATAATGTCAAGCGCAACGCCGAGCTCTATTATCTCGCTCTCCTTTGATATTCCCTTTCCGTAGAGTATATCAAATTCAGCGGTCTTGAACGGCGGTGCCACCTTGTTCTTGACGACCTTGCAGCGAGTGTGGTTTCCAAGTATCTCTCCGCCTTCCTTTATCTGCTCAACGCGGCGGATATCAATTCTGACCGACGCATAGAACTTGAGCGCTCTTCCGCCGGGAGTGGTTTCGGGATTGCCGTACATCACGCCGACCTTTTCACGGAGCTGATTTATAAAGAGAACTATGCAGTTTGACTTTGCTATTGCGCCGGAGAGCTTTCTGAGCGCCTGTGACATGAGCCTTGCCTGGAGACCGACGTGGCTGTCGCCCATCTCGCCGTCTATTTCGTTTTTTGGAACGAGAGCGGCAACCGAGTCTACGACTACAACTTCAACCGCACCCGAGCGAACGAGAGCTTCTGTTATTTCGAGTGCCTGCTCGCCGTAATCCGGCTGAGATACAAGCAGAGAATCTATGTCAACACCGAGTGCCTTTGCATAGACAGGGTCAAGTGCGTGCTCTGCATCTATGAACGCCGCTTCTCCGCCCATCTTCTGCACTTCCGCTATAACGTGGAGTGCGACGGTAGTTTTACCGGAGGATTCGGGACCGTATATCTCTATTATTCTTCCTCTGGGAAGTCCGCCGATTCCGAGAGCCATGTCAAGCGTCAGAGAGCCTGTCGATACTGCGCTCACGTTCATGGAAGCATTCTCGCCGAGCTTCATTATAGCTCCCTTGCCGTACTGCTTTTCTATCTGGGCAAGTGTTGTTTCAAGGGCCTTTTTCTTATCGTCTGCCGGTGCGCAATCGAGTTTCTTTGATGTTTTCTTTTCCATTGTTATGTTCATTCCTTTCTTTTCCCGATTTCAATTATATTATACATTATTGTTATAATTAAATCAAGGAAAATTTATCGTTATAAGTCCTATAAATCGCCCTTTAAAGCCTTTATCGTGCCGGGAATGTCAGATGACTTGAAGACAGCGGATCCGGCGACTATGACGTTTGCTCCGGCAGATATGAGAACACCTGCGTTGTCGGGCGTCACGCCTCCGTCCACCTCTATCTCCGGACTGCACGAATACATATCGCACATTTTCTTTATCTCTCTTACCTTTTCGATGCAGCTCTCATTCAGCTTTTGCCCTCCGAAGCCGGGCTCTACCGTCATAATCAGAATCAAATCCACGCTCTTTAAGAGCGGCTCAAGCACAGAGACAGGTGTTGCGGGCTTTACGGATATGCCGGCCTTTACGCCGAGTGAGCGTATGCGGCTTGCAAGCTCCCCGGGGCGGTTTGTGGCCTCGTAGTGAAAGGTTATTATGTCAGCGCCCGCCTTTGCGAACGCCTCTACGTACCTTTCCGGCTCGCTTATCATAAGGTGTACGTCGAGCACCGCATCGGTTATGCGCCTTGCCGCCTCAACAACAGGGATACCGAATGATATGTTCGGTACGAAATGTCCGTCCATAACGTCTATATGCACGTATTCCGCACCGCACGAAGTAACTTTATTTATTTCATTGCCGAAAGAGGCAAAGTCACAGGCAAGCACGGACGGTGAAATCTTTATCATTGCTGCTGTTCCTTTCATGGTGTGTATAATAAAAAAGCAAAAGCCTGCATTGTTCCGAATTAACCTTACAGCCCTTGCGTTTATTCTCAAAACGCAAGGTAAACGCCGGGATTTTTAAAACCTGTCAGCGCACAGGCTTATTCATAAAATACATTGAGTAAAACTCCGGAACGGCGTACTGAAGGGAATATATAATAAAAAGGAATACTACAAGCTGTCAGAAGCCGTCCGTTTATATAAAGACCGGTAAAATCGCAAGATTTTATCGGTTATTTGTTATTTGATAACACGCCGTTAATAAATACGGATTATAATGTGCGATGGTAAATCATTACATAAGAGTGGTGTTTACATTTTCTACAACTATTATATCACGCCGTTTTCATCATGTCAACAAAAAATACTGCAAGCCAAATATAACTTTTTTTGAAATTTTTAGAATTTTTTTAAAAAAGGTATTGACAAATGAAAAAATGTGTGTTATTATACGTTTGTAGTTGATACAGTTTAAGTAAAAACCTATTTTGGGAGGAGATTTAAACATGAAAAAGACTTATGAGGCACCGACAGTAAAGGTTACCGTCTTCAATGCAAACGTAGACATTCTCGTTGGTAGCGATGCATTGGCTAACGTTAGCTCGCTTTTTGGTGAAGAAGAGGGCAACGACTAATTTAAATTTAAATCAGTACTGATCGGTTGCAGCTGTCCGTGCACGGACAGCTGCTTTTCCTTTACCCTTTTATCTTACAAAAATTTAACAGCTATTTCCTCGAATATATATTATAATATATGCAGTCACGTTTAAGGAGATGCTTCAGATGATAAATACAACGATTTATAACATATATAAAGCTCCCGAAGGTGGAAACTGAGATGGTATACGCAATAATAGACGCTGCAAGCGACATAAGCGAGCTTATAACAATTGCATACGGCGAGACGGCAAGCGAGCTTGCAAGGTGGTTTATCGACGAAGTGAACGACACGGCTGACATGTATTTATCCGCCGAGGAAGACTTTCGGCAGCTCGAAGACACCTGCAAAAGCCTTGAGGTTCTCTGCGAGGACACCGATTCCTCCGAGGTTTCGGATATTGACGGAATAACGATAGAAATATCGGATATTTCCGTCGCCATAATCGGCGCATACTACAATTATGAGGATATGAAGGCGGCTCTCGAGCAGTTTATATCGGACAAGCCAAAGTTTAAGAAGGTAACGGTGCCGGATAACGTCAACGAGAGCATAAAGGTCATTGACGAGCTTAATTCTGCGCTGATACGGTGCGCAGTGTAAACAGACCGCTGACAAACATAAATCAACAGAAAGAGACCTCCGATGCTATCGGAGGCCTTATTATTTAAACCGTAAGCTCGTAGTTCCTGCCGAGCGTTCCTTTATATTTTTCCACCGCCGGCTTTGCATATTCTCTTATAAACTCCTCTGTCTGCTCTGCAGAGCGCCCCGTATAGTTCTCGGGGACAACTATCTTCTCAAGCTCGTCCATGGTAAGCCCGAACGCCGGATCGCCTGCGATCCTCTCGAGCAGATCGTTCGCTCCTCCCTGCTCCTTTACGACCTTTCCCGCCTCTATCGAGTGCTGTCTTATTCTCTCGTGAAGCTCCTGGCGGTTTCCGCCCTTCTTGACCGCATCCATCATTATATTTTCGCTCGCCATAAACGGAAGCTCCGCCATAAGTCTTGCTCTGACCATCTTTGGGTACACCACAAGGCCGCTTGTGACGTTGATATATATATTCAGTATGGAATCGACGCCGAGAAACGCTTCCGCAACGGATATGCGCTTATTTGCCGAGTCGTCGAGCGTCCTTTCAAACCACTGCGTTGCGGCGGTGAAGGAGGGGTTCAGCGAGTCGCATATAACGTATCTCGCAAGCGCACATATACGCTCACTTCTCATGGGATTTCTCTTATACGGCATCGCCGACGAGCCTATCTGATGTGTTTCAAACGGCTCCTCCATTTCCTTGAAGGACTGGAGTATTCTCAAGTCGTTTGCGAATTTATATGCGCTCTGAGCTATTCCCGAAAGCGTTGCGAGGATGGCGGCGTCTACCTTTCTCGAATAGGTCTGCCCCGATACGGGAACCACGCCGTCAAAGCCAAAGTCCTCGGCTATAAGAGCCTCGAGCTTCTTTACCTTTTCGCTGTCGCCCTCAAAAAGCTCCATAAAGCTCGCCTGGGTGCCGGTCGTACCCTTTGAACCGAGCATTTTAAGATTACTCAGCCTGTATCTCAGCTCATCGAGGTCGTAAAGCAGCTCGTTTATCCAAAGCGTCGCACGCTTGCCGACGGTCGTCGCCTGCGCCGGCTGTAGGTGGGTATACGCAAGGCAGGGCATATCCTTATATTTAAGCGCAAATTCCGAGAGGTTGGATATGACAGAGCAGAGCTTGCCCTCAATTATCTTCATTGCCTCACGAAGCGCTATGATGTCCGCATTGTCGCCGACGTAGCAGGACGTTGCACCGAGATGTATTATAGGCGCCGCCTTCGGGCAGTCCTTGCCAAAGGCGTATACGTGTGCCATTACGTCGTGGCGCACCTCTTTTTCTCTTGCAGACGCAGCTTCATAGTCGATGCTGTCAAGGTGCGACGCCATTTCGTCAAGCTGTTCGTCAGTTATATCGAGTCCGAGCGCCTTCTCCGCCTTTGCGAGCGACAGCCACAGCCTTCTCCAGGTCGTAAACTTCATATCCGCCGAAAAGACGTACTGCATCTCCTTTGAGGCGTATCTCGTCGAAAAAGGGCTTACATAAGAATTGTTGTCAGACATGGCTATCTCCTTACTTCTTTTCCTCGATCAGCTTCCGAACGGAAGCAAGCTTTGCGCTCGCACAGAGCACCTCTATTCCCTTTTCAAGCTCCTCAACCTTCGGGAAAGACGGAGCTATTCTTATATTTGTGTCATTCGGGTCCTTATGATACGGGAAGGTCGCGCCGGCTTCGGTGAGCACGACGCCCGCCTCTTTTGCAAGGGCTACGGTGTTCCTTGCGCATCCCGGATATACGTTGAGGCTGATGAAATATCCGCCTTTGGGACTAGTCCATTCGGCAATACCGGTACCATCGAGCTTTTCGGATAGTATCCTCTGACAAGCCTCAAACTTCGGGCGAAGGATCGCAGCGTGCTTCTTCATGTATTCCCTTATTCCGTCAGCGGTCTTGAAATACTTCACGTGGCGCAGCATATTCATCTTGTCGTGACCGATGGTCTGCTTCTGCATTATTGACTTTATGTGGTCGATATTTGCCCTGGATGCACCGAGCGCCGAAACGCCTGAGCCGGGATAGGTTATCTTTGAGGTGGAGGTGAATATGTACGGAAGGTTTTCGTTGCCGTTCTTCTCACATTCGGGAAGCAGATCCATCAGAACGTCGCCGTCGTCGTAGATATCGTGCACGGCGTATGCGTTATCCCAGAATATCCTGAAATCCTTTGAAGCCGGACGCATTGCGGCTATGCGCTTTATTACAGCGTCGGAATACGTAGTGCCGGTCGGGTTGCTGTACTTAGGCACACACCACATTCCCTTAACCGCCTCGTCCTTTATAAGCTCTTCTACCGCATCCATATCCGGTCCGTCAGAAAGAAGCGGCACGTTCACCATTTCTATGCCGAGGGACTCACATATTGCAAAGTGCCTGTCGTATCCCGGCACGGGGCAGATGAATTTCACTTTATCCGCCTTTACCCAGGGACCGTTTCCGCCGTAAACTCCGTAGAGCATACATCTTGCGACCGCATCATACATAAGATTGAGGCTTGAATTTCCGCCTACTATTATCTGCTGCCACGGAACGCCTATTATCCCGGAGAATATCTGCTTTGCGTAGTCGAGGCCGTCCACAAGGCCGTAGTTTCTGCAGTCAAAGCCGTAGTCGGTGAAGCAGTCCTCATTGCACGAAATGACTTTCAGCATATTTTCCGAGAGGTCGAGCTGCTCAACGCAGGGCTTGCCGCGCGTCATATCTATTTTCAAATTCTGCTCCCTGTGCTGCTCATACTCATAAAGGAGCTGTCTTTCGCTTTCAAGAAGCATTTCAAGATTCATATCAAGGTAATTCATGCTAAGATCCTTTCAGAACGATAATACGGTACAAAACGAACATTACTGAATTATTATACAACAGATTATTCGTAATTGCAATAGTTTAGCACAATATTTTGATATTTTTGAATAATTTCGACGTTAATTTTTCATTTTTTACTGTTTTTGGGCATAAAAACAGCCGACTGCTTTCGCAGTCGGCTGAAATATCAGATATTAACCTGAATTATGCAGCTATTATATTATCAATGAGATCCTTGTTAGCTGCATAAGCAGTGCCGCCGGCATCCTTGACAGACTGAGCAACCTGCTTCATCGAGTGAGATGCAGCTGCGCCGTAAACAGTAAACTGGCTGCCATCAACGGTGAACTTAGCATAAGGTCTTGCGGTAAGCTCGGCATTGTAGCCGGTAGCATCTTCGGGTATACCCGTGCAAACTACTGAGAAGACAAGGTCATTCTCGTCAACACTTAAAGTGAGGTCTTTAACTACAT
>CAJOMW010000104.1 GCA_905235695.1 uncultured Clostridia bacterium
GCCGTGACGGTCTTTTGCAGATCCGGCGAGTTTTCATAAGCGACTATCGCAGTCATGAGCTTGACGGTAGACGCCGGATATACGAGGTCATTTTGATTTTTCTGATACATTACGCTGCCCGTTTCAAGGTTATATACGTATGCGGCGTATCCGTCAACGTACGGTGACTCAATCCCGGCATAGTCGAACAGAGAGCCGCCGCTGAAGGTCTTTTCGTAAAACGCACTGTCCGCAAATGCAAGTACGGAGAGCAGCGATACTATAACTGACAATGAAAATATAAATTTTTTCACTTATTATCATCCTTTAGCTGTTTTAAAGAGGAGCTTTTTCAAAATATCTGTAAGTGTCGTCTATGTTTTTCATGACGGCGATGCGAAGCTCATCGAGCGAAGCGAATTTCTTTTCCTCGCGGAGCATTTTGCAGAACTCAACGCAGACGCTCTTACCGTAGGCATTTCCGGCGTAATCGAGCAAATGCGTTTCAAATACTACGGGCGGATTCTCCGTATTCTGTGAAACCGTAGGCCTTACGCCGACGTTTACCACACCCTTGTATCTCTTTTCGTCAAGTGTGCAGACACAGGCGTAGACTCCGAATTTCGGTATCGTCTTATTTTCGTATTCAAGCTGATTTACAGTAGGAAAACCGAGCTGTCTGCCGAGCTCTTTGCCGTGTACTACCTTAGTTTTTATGAAATATCTGTACCCGAGAAGCTCGCTTGCCATCTCTACGTCGCCGCATGATATGAGATTTCTTATTCGGGTTGAAGAAACAATATCGCCGTAAAGTGAAATGCTCGGGATAACGTGAGTTTCTATTCCTTTGCTCTGCATTATCCTCTTCAAATCTTCGCTTCCGGCTGATGCGTTTTTACCGAAAGTGTAGTTTTCTCCGCACACGACCGCTTTTACGTCAAGCTTTTTTGCAATGTATCCGCAAAATTCCTCCGGCGACAGTCCGCGCACCTTTGAAAAATCGTCACAGCAGATAAAGTCCGCACCGCATTCCGATATTATTTGTTCCTTTTCCTGTTCTGTTGTCAGCAGTGAGAAGTTTTCGGCGGCAAGAACGCTCTTGCTGTTCTCTCTGAACGTATACACACCCGACAGAACGCCGGCCTTTCCGGCGATGGCAGCAGCCTCTTCGAGAAGCCGTCTGTGTCCGAGATGTACGCCGTCAAAATTGCCGAGTGCGAGTACGCACTTCTGCTGCATCGAACAGTTGCCCATATCTGTTATTTTCATATTACACCTGTTGTCTTACTAACTTAATGCCATTGAAAAGTATACCACAATATAGAATTATCGTCAACATTTTATATAAAAATTTGCTCATAATATGAAAATATTAAAAAAATATCGGAAAAATATTGTACTGGACTTTTGCCTGATATTGTGATAAAATCATACATAAAGTTAGCGGAGGTAAAAAAATGTCAAAAGCAAAAGTCTACTTTACAAAAGAGATAACCCCGGAGTCACTGATAAAAATATATCACGCTCTCGGACGCAGCCTGAAAGGAAACGTAGCAGTAAAAATATCAACCGGCGAGCCGGGTGGACACAATTATCTGAAGCCCTATCTTATTAAGGGACTTGTAGATGAGCTTGGCGGTACCATCGTCGAGTGCAACACCGCTTATGAAGGCAGACGAAATACTGCTTCGGAGCATTGGAAGGCGATAAAAGAGCACGGATTTCTCGATATTGCAAAGGTCGATATAATGGACGAGGACGGCGATTTTGCAATTCCGGTAAGAAACTGCAGGCGCATAAGCGAGAACTACGTCGGAAACCACCTAAAAAATTACGATTCCATGCTGATGCTCTCGCACTTCAAGGGACACATGATGGGCGGCTTCGGCGGTGCGCTGAAAAATATGTCGATAGGCGTCGCATCTTCCCGAGGCAAGGCGTATATCCACGGAGCGGGAGTACCGGAAGATATATGGACGGCAGACCACGACTCGTTCCTTGAGAGCATGGCTGACGCGGACAAGTCGGTAGTGGACTATATGGGAAGTGAAAATCTTCTGTATATAAACGTTGCAAACAGGCTTTCGGTAGACTGTGACTGCGACGCGCATCCGCATGAGCCGGAAATGGCGGATATTGGCATTTTCGCTTCCACTGACCCGGTAGCGATAGACCAGGCCTGTTACGACGCTGTAAAAAATTCACCCGATCCCGGAAAAGCGGCTCTTATTGAGCGAATGGACTCAAGAAACGCTATCCATACCGTCGAGACGGCTGCTTGGCACGGAATTGGCGTTCGCGAATACGAGATAATAAGTATAGACTGAAAATACAAAGCAAATATGAATGCAGATCCTCTTATTTTCATTACTCCGTGATACAATAAGATGATACAAGCACCCACTTTTGCGCGGCAACAAGGAGAATAAAATGAGAATAATTGACTGCCACACGCATATTTACCCCGACACGATTGCAAAAAGGGGAACAGAGAGCATATGTGAGTTTTACGATTTGAAATCCGATATGACGGGAAGCGCGAATGTGCTTCTGGACGAGGGAAAAAAAGCCGGCATCGAAAAGTTCCTGCTTCTTCCCGTTGCAGTCAACGAAAAGCATGTAAGGCAAATAAACGAATTTACCCGGCGGCAGATAAATGAACATCCCGAGTTTTTTGGATTTGCCACGGTGCATCCCAATATGGAAGATATGCTCGGTGAGGTAGAATATGCGTTTGACACGCTTTCTCTCAGAGGCATAAAGATACATCCCGACACGCAGAGGTTCAGCATTGACGACAAGCGCCTTTATCCGCTGTATGACGCGCTTCAGGAAAAAGGTATGCCTATCCTGATTCACACGGGAGATTTCAGATACGAGTATTCAAGACCGGAAAAGCTAAAAAAAATACTGCACGAATTTCCGCATCTTACGGTAATTGCGGCGCATCTCGGCGGCTGGTCGCTGTTTGATGTGGCTTATGAAAATCTGAAGGATGAAAACTGCTATCTCGACATATCGAGCAGTATGATGTTTATATCTCTTGAAGAGGTAGCCGGTTATGTGCATGGGTACGGTGCTGACAGAGTGCTTTTCGGCACCGATTTTCCCCTTTGGAAGCCCGAAAAGGAAGTGGAATCTTTCATGAAGCTCGATCTTACCGATGATGAGCGCGAAAAAATCGCATACAGGAACGCAGAGAAGCTGTTCGGAATATAATCTGATATTCTCGGGCTTCCCCTTGAGGGGAAGGCTTTAAGCAGTGTTGTTTAGTGATAAAACGCAAAACTCTGCAATAAAATGTGATTATAACCAACTTTTACGGAGGACACAAACATGAAAGTTTTACTTGTAAACGGAAGTCCGCATAAGGCAGGGTGTACTTATACGGCGCTTTCCGTCATTGCTGACACCCTCAGAGAAGAAGGCGTTGAATCAGATATTTTCTGGATAGGGAACAAGCCTGTCGGAGGCTGTATCGGCTGCGGCGGCTGTGCGAAGAAAATGCAATGCGTATTTGACGATGCAGTAAACGAATTTACCGAAAAGGCAAAGGACTACGATGGGTTTATTTTCGGCTCTCCCGTATACTATTCCGGAATGAACGGCTCACTGATGAGCTTTATGGACAGGGCATTCTTCTCTTCCTCTAGAAAAGAGCAAAATCCTTTTGCGTTTAAGCCTGCCGCCGCCGTCGTTTCCGCAAGACGTGCTGGAACCACCTCGGCACTCGATCAGATAAATAAGTATCTTCTATTCAGTCAGATGCCAATAGTCACGTCGCGCTACTGGAATATGGTGCACGGCAACACGCCGGATGAGGTAAGGCAAGACGCCGAAGGACTTCAGATTATGCGTGTGCTTGCAAGAAATATGGCGTGGATGCTGAGGCTTATCGAAGAAGGCAAAAAGGCAGGCGTACCGCTTCCAAAGCAGGAAGACTCGAAGATTTTTACAAACTTCATAAGATAAACCCTAAACTGTGACGGACAGCCTGTGCTGTCCGTCACATCTATATTTTGGCGGTTCTGTTCAATGGCAAAGTATGTTTATAACTGCATTTTTAAAAATCGTATCTAAAGAAATAATTGCTGTTTTCTGTAAAATATACGATTGCGCTATTGACGCATTTATCAAAATGTGTTATCATTTAAATATCAAAAATGGGGAATAGAAATGCATTATATAATATTTGATCTTGAGTGGAATCAGCCTTCGGTGTCCGATAAAATTGACTACAAAAACGGCGTCTGCATGAACGGAGAAGTAATTCAGATAGGCGCTGTCAGAATGAGCGAAAATAAAGAAGTGCTCGACGAGTTTTCCGTATATATTAAGCCGACTAAGTACAAGCACCTCAACCGCATGGTGAAAAAGCTGACCGGCATTGACGAAGATACCCTCTCGAACGCCGATTCGTTTGAAAAAGCGATAGAGAAGTTCAGAAAATGGTGCGGCAGCGAGTACATCTTTTTAACTTGGGGTTACGACGACATAGACATTCTCGGAAACAATCTCAGGTATCTCGGGCTCGATACCTCATGGCTGCCGAAGTGCTATAATCTTCAGATGATTTTCTGCTCTCAGACAGATAGCGAGAACAGGCAGTATGCGCTGTCATACGCCGTGGAGCACTTTTCAATACAGATGGATAAGCCCTTCCACAATGCGCTTGCAGACGCATACTATACGGCGCTCGTCGCATCAAAGCTCGACATAAATAAGGGCGTTGATACGTATAACGCCATTGTATTCAACGATAAATCCATTCCGGAGTACGTAAAGAATATCAGATATAAGAAGGCATACAGGTCTCTTGTGAGTATTGACAGGCTTATTGAGGTATCCGGCATATACCGTCCGCAGTGCTGTGACTGTCAAAAGCCGCTTACAGACCTGAAGAAGTACAGGAGCGGAATGTGGAACTATCTCACAATCGGAAAGTGCGAAGAACACGGCGAATTTGCCGTTTCGCTCAAAGCGTCCAAATCAAAGGACGACAAGTTCAACGGCTCTCAGTATTTTTATCAGATAAACGACGCAAACAGAGACTATTTTAAGAAGAGAATAATCAGAATGAAGGAGTCCGAGCGCAAAAGGCGGCTGGCGGAAAAGCAAAAGAAAGACCTTATGCCTGCAAATTGACCGGACCTTGGGTAAATCGGCAGATGTTTTCAGATATTATTCTTCCGCAATATGTATCATGCATTATAGATATGCTCACAGGCAACTCGTACGAGGCGTATGCCGTCGGCGGGTGCGTTCGTGACGCACTCATGGGAAAAGAGCCGCACGATTACGATATAACCACAAGCGCCCTGCCGGAAGAGGTCAAGGGCATTTTTTCGGACAATTACAGAGTTATAGAAACGGGTATAAAGCACGGAACCGTTACGGTGATATCGGACGGTCACCCGATTGAGATAACGACTTACAGAATAGACGGGGAATATAAGGACAACCGCAGACCGGAGAGCGTGAAATTTTCGGGAAACCTCGCAGACGACCTCGGACGGCGAGACTTTACGGTAAATGCGCTGGTATACAGCGATAAAAGCGGTATAATCGACCTTTTCGGCGGAATAGACGACCTTGAAAACAGAGTCCTGCGCTGTATAGGCAATCCCCATGACAGGTTCTGTGAGGATGCGCTCAGAATACTTCGTGCGCTCAGATTCTCTTCACAGCTTGATTTTGACATTGATAAGAATACGGCCGATGAGATCCATGGGCTGAAGGAACTTCTGAAAAACATTTCGGCGGAGCGCATACGTGAAGAGCTGATTAAGTTTTTCGGCTCTGAGTATCCCGAAAGA
>CAJOMW010000105.1 GCA_905235695.1 uncultured Clostridia bacterium
TTTTAAAAGAGCCGCAAAGCAATCTTTACCACAGCAACCCACTAATTATATGTGAAGCAATGGGTATCACCAATATAAATAAATTACATATAGTCCTGTTGAAGGCGTGTTGAGGCACTACAGTTGCTACACTGATGTAGCCCGTTGTAAGGGCAGTAAAACCGGGCATGGCACCGTCGTCGAATCTGCGGAGCGCGTCAGCGCGTAGCCCGTAATTCGACGACGCAGCATCCTTCGATTTGCCATTCCCATGCTTGGGAAGGGCAAAAATCTTTTGGTACTTTTCTTTTTCAAGAAAAGTACGTAAAACGACAAGAAAAATTTTCGGCCGCAAACAGCGGCAAAAAAAACACAGACCGCTGACTTGTGCTTTGTCAGCGGTCTGCAATCCATCCGCAAGGATTGTTATACTATATGTTTTCCAGCGATTTGCTGAGAAATGCTTTTGTCTTATCGCTTTTCGGAGAGCCGAATATTTCCTCCGGCGAGCCTTCTTCCTCTATCACGCCTTCCGCCATGAATATGACTTTATCGGAAACGCCTCTCGCAAAGCCCATTTCGTGTGTCACTATTATCATGGTCGTATCTGTATCCTTCAGCTCCTTTATGACCTTCAGCACTTCACCGGTAAGCTCCGGATCGAGGGCGCTTGTAGGCTCATCGAAGCACAGAATATCGGGATCGAGCGAAAGCGCGCGCGCTATTGCAACTCTCTGCTGCTGTCCGCCCGAAAGCTCGCACGGATACGCCGCCGCTTTTTCCGCAAGTCCGACTCTTTTAAGCAGATTCATTGCTCTTTCGTTTATCTCGTCTTTTGATAGACGATCCGAACCTTTAGCCTTTTCGAGAAGCTCTTTTGCAAGCGTCAGGTTTTTCAGCACCGTATACTGCGGAAACAGGTTGAACGACTGAAAGACAAGTCCGAAATGCAGTCTGTTCTGCCTTATCTGTTCCTCGGACTTTTTTCTCTTGTCTTCGGCGTTGAAAATCTCTTCGCCATGGACGGTTATCGTACCGCAGTCGGGCGTTTCGAGAAAGTTCAGACAGCGAAGGAGCGTAGTCTTGCCGCTTCCCGAAGAGCCGATTATCGAGAGAACCTCTCCCTTTTCCACGGAAAAGCTGATGCCCTTCAATACTTCATTTTTGCCGAAGCTTTTATGTATATTGTCTACCTTTAATATCGACATTGCCTTTCCCCCTTACCTGAAATAACTGAGGCGCTTTTCGATACGGCTGAATAATATCGTCAAAATGCCGTTGAAGAGGAGGTAGTAAACGCCCGTGAAGAACAGAGGCCAGAGCAGTCCCGAATAGCCGTGAGAGCCTTTGAGGAACGAGTATCCTGCCCATATAACCTCCTGGAGCGAGATTATGCGGGCTATCGACGTGTCCTTGACGAGGGTTATTATCTCGTTTGACATAGGCGGAACGATGCTCTTTATCATCTGAAGAAGTGTTACCTTGAAAAATATCTGAGACCTCTTCATGCCGAGCACCTGTCCTGCCTCGCGCTGTCCGACAGGCACGCCCTCTATGCCGCCTCTGAATATTTCTGAGAAATAGAACGAGTAGTTTATAATAAAAGCTATCGCCGACGCCATAAAGCGACCGCTCTCGCCGCCGGGCCAAGGGCTTCCGCCCTTGAGTACCATGCCGGGTATGTAAAAGATTATTATGAGCTGGAGCATCAGCGGAGTGCCGCGGACTATCCACACAAGCATCCGTGTGAAGTATTTGAGCGGTTTAAAGCGGCTCATTGAGCAGAATGATATCACAAGTCCGAGCGGAAGCGCTCCGAGAAGCGTTACGCCAAAGAGCTTCAGTGTCTGCAAAAATCCTATTGACAATGCGTTCAGGACCGTTGTAAATTCTGCCATCATTTCGCCTCCTTTTTCTCTATAAGTCAAAATCAGAGGACTGTTACGCCCTCTGATTTCTTTAATTGCGTGATTAAATTACTGGGCTATGATAGCTGCCTGAACACCGTAGGTCTCTGCGATCTCTTCCATGGTTCCGTCTGCATAGGAAGCCTTGAGGAAATCGTTGAGTGCGTAAGCTGCGGTAGATCCCTTGCGGAAGCCCACGCCGTACTCTTCGCTGTTGAGGCCTATCGTATATGTAAGGTCTGCGTAGCTCGTGCCTTCGCCGACCATAGCGGCTGCCATGAGGGAGTCGATTATGGAAGCGTCAGCCGTGCCGGACTTAACTTCGAGAAGCGTGGTAGCCTGGTCTGCGACCTCAATGTAGTTGAAGCCGTATTCCTCAGCCATTTCCTTGCCTGCGGAACCGCTCTCTACTGCGAAGGTGAGATCCTTGAGGCTCTCTGCGTCAGAGTAGTTGTCTGCAACGGAAGCGGGAAGTATAACGACCTGTGCGTTGTTGCAGTATGCGTTTGAGGTTTCCATGGAAGCCTTTACCTCATCGGTGAGCGTCATGCCGTTCCATATAACGTCTACTATCTTGCTGTTGAGCTCCATTACCTTGTTGTCCCAGTCGATTATCTGGAATTCGGGGATAACGCCGAGATATTCAGCAAATGCCACTGCCATATCAGCGTCAAAGCCTATCCAGCTGCCGTCTGCGTCCTGATAGTCCATGGGCTCGAAATCGGTTATACCTATAACGAGCGTGCCCTTGTTTACAATGTACTGAAGGTCGTCTTCGACTACCTCAACAACATTGGGCTCTTCCTGATTCTCTTCTTCGCCTTCTGCGGAAGCGGTTTCGTCTGCGGTGGGGGCTTCGGTCTTCTCTTCATCGACAGTCTCTGTCTTCGTGCAGGCAGTGAATGCGAGCATTGAGAATACCATAAGTGCTGCTAAAAGTACTGCTAAAAGTTTCTTCATGATTGTTTTCTCCTTTGTTATTTTAGTTTACTAAAGCGTAAGAATTATAACACAAATTAACTGAATTGTCAAGTGCTTTTTATTAACTTGTCTGTTTTAGGAATAAATCGGAAAAGCGCAAAATATATATTGAACAAAGACTACGTTTGCTAAGAGGAGGAAAATTACATGGCAAGCAGAAGCATATACGGAGACATAGCCGGCAGGACCGGCGGAGACATCTATATAGGAGTGGTGGGACCTGTAAGGACGGGAAAATCCACATTCATAAAAAAGTTCATGGATACGCTCGTTCTGCCCAACATGGACGACGTCAACAGCCGCGACAGGGCGCGCGACGAGCTTCCGCAGAGCGCCGCAGGAAAGACGGTAATGACCACCGAGCCGAAATTCATACCTAACGAGGCGGTGGAGATAGTTCTTGACGACAGCGCATCGCTCAGGGTGAAGATGATAGACTGCGTCGGATATATAGTGCCCGGCGCCATGGGGCTTACGGAAAACGATATGCCGAGAATGGTGATGACGCCGTGGCACGATGAGCCGATGACCTTTGAAGATGCGGCGGAGGAGGGCACAAGGCGAGTTATAAACGAGCACTCGACGATAGGCGTTCTCGTAACGACCGACGGAACCATAGGCGAGATACCGCGCGAGAATTACATAGACGCAGAGAACCGTGTGATAAGCGAGCTCAAAGCTCAGAACAAGCCGTTTGCGATAGTCCTGAACTCAGCGGCCCCCTCAAGCGACGAAGCTGTAGAGCTTGCAGTCAGCCTTGAGGAAAAGCATGGGGTGCCGGTTGCTCTTGTGAGCTGTGTTGACCTGAGCGAGCAGGACGTAAGGCAGATACTCGAGCTGATTCTGCTTGAATTTCCGATAAAAGAGCTGCGCTTTGAAGTGCCGCGCTGGGTGGCATCGCTTGACGGGGAGCATCCGCTGAAGAAAGACCTGCTGAGTGACATCTCTTCACGCGCCGAGGGCATAAACAAGGTGGGTGAAGTCCGTGCGGCGTTCGACGACCTTACGGAAGACGAGTACGGTACCTCCGTAAATCTGACGCAGATAGATCTCGCCACCGGCAAGGCTCTTCTGTCTATAAATATACCCGACGACGCCTTCTACCGTGTACTCGGCGACGAGACCGGCTTTGAGATAGACGGCGAGGAGTCTCTCATGTCGATACTCACCGAGCTTGCCGAGGTGAAAAAGCAGTATGACAAGCTCGAATCGGCAATAAAGCAGGTGAATGAGACCGGCTACGGTATAGTTACGCCATCGATAGAGGATCTCACCCTTGAGGAGCCGGAGATAGTAAAACAGCCCGGCGGATACGGAGTGAGACTTCGCGCCTCGGCGCCTTCGATACACATGATAAAGGCAAACATACAGACAGAGGTCAGCCCGATTGTTGGAAGCGAGAAGCAGTCGGAGGACGTTGTTAAGTTCCTTTTAAAAGAATTTGAAGAGAATCCGGCAAGTATATGGGAATCAAATATGTTTGGCAAGTCGCTGCACGAGCTTGTCAACGAGGGACTAAATGCAAAGCTTGCGCACATGCCTTATGAGGCTCGGATGAAGCTTACAGACACGCTTCAGAAGATCATCAACGATGGAAGCAACGGGCTTATATGTATTCTTCTCTGAAGAGAGGCGGGGCTGTATCAAAACACGCCCAAAAAATAAAAGGAAAGAGGACGAAAGCAGTAGCCAACGTCCTCTTTTTGTGGTATAATATAATTGTAAAAAACACT
>CAJOMW010000106.1 GCA_905235695.1 uncultured Clostridia bacterium
GAAATCCGTCTGTCGAGCGCATTTCTGAAGGAAAGAGCCTTTTCAGAACCGAGTATGGTGCTTATATCATCGCTGAAAATATTTCCGAGCGAAAGATTCCCGTCATAATCGAGACAGCACGGCACGACCGTACCGTCGCACAGAATGCTGAAATGATCCTTCAGCCCGTAGCAGGTAACGTTATCATCCGATTTTTCCGACGTCAGCGGCCAGTCAAATTTGTCCCCGTGCTCAATAAAGAGCTTTTTTCTTATGCGAATTCCCTTTGTATTGTCAGCCCATTCCCCGTCAAAACGCTCTCTGAGACGGTTTATTATCATACCGTTGAATTTGTCTTCGCCGCCGCCGTTCCATAGCCTGAAAACGGTTATTATGCCGCCGCTCGCCGATTTTTCCGCAAAGTCAAAGCAGTCGTCAAAATATCTTTCGTGAAAAAGGTCGGGGGAGTTTGCCTCGTATGCGTGAAGCGAGATATTTATTTTGAAAAGCGCACCCGAGCTAAGCAGAATATCTCCTTTTTCGTGAAGATATGCGCCGTTTGTGGTGATTATCACCTTAAAACCGCTCTCTTTTGCCGATTTAAGAAAATATTCAAGCTCCGGATGCAAAAGCGGCTCGCCCATGAGGTGAAAATACAGAAATTCGGTGTAAGGGCGCACTTGTCGTAGGATCCGCTCAAAGCTTTCCCTTGACATAAAAGCCGCCTTTCGCCTTGTGCCTACGCAAAAGGAGCATGAGAGATTGCAGACGTTTGTTATCTCAACGTATACCTTCGACAGCATTACGAAATGTAGTCGCAAGCCGCAAGCGCCGCGGCAGCTCCGTCAGATACGGCGGTGGCTATCTGGCGTATCTTTTTTGTGCGGCAGTCGCCGGCGACAAAGACGCCGGGCGTAGACGTAGTGCAGCTCTCGTCGGCTTTCACGTAGCCTCTGTCAAGCTCTGCGACGTCCGCAAAGTTTTGGTTTTCCGGCTCAAGCCCTATCGCTTCAAAGAATCCGTCGGCGGCTATTTCCGTCTCCTCGCCCGTCTCTGCGTTTACAACCTTTGCCGCTATTTTTTCACTTTGCGAAATAAACTCTTTTACGGTGGAGTTGAACACGTAGTCAATGTTTGCCTTTTTTTCTACAAGCTCAATAAGCTTCTTTTCGCCCGTGAACGACGCAAGGTTCTGTATCATGGTGACCTTGGAGGAGGTCTCCGAGAGCAGAAGCGCCTCCTGCAGAGCGGAATTTCCGCCGCCTATAACGCATACTTCTTTTCCGGCGTAGAAAGCGCCGTCACACACTGCGCAGAACGATATTCCCTCGCCAATATATTCGTCTTCGCCCTTGACGTGGAGCCTTCTGTGCTTTGCGCCGGTCGCTATTATTACCGCCTTGCACTCGTGCTCGCCGCCGTCGCTTACAACGGTAAAGCCTTCGCCGTTTTTGCGGATGCTCAGCACCTCTTCTACGTCTATCTCCGCACCCTGTTCTATGACCTGCTCTACGAGCTTGTCCGCAAGCTCTGCTCCGCTTGTCTGAATAAATCCGGGGTAATTTTCTATCTTCGGGGAATAGTTTATCTGCCCGCCGAAGCTCGCTTTTTCGAGTACAAGAACGCTCTTTCCGGCTCTCAGCGCATACAGCGCCGCGGTAAGTCCGGCCGGACCTGCTCCTATTATAACAATGTCAGTCATCTGAAATTCCTCTTTTCGGTTTATATCAAAATATTTTTGTCAGTTTTTCATTTTACCGCCATAAAAATAGCCCACACCGAAAAATCAGTGTGGGCTCATTTGCTTTTACTTATGCAAGATACTTCTTGATCTCGGGAACGCCAACGTATTTTTCACCGTCTGTTCCGATGAGAGTCGGCGCCTGCTTGAGCCCGTAAGACATTGCGAGATCCTTGTTGTCCTCAACGTAGAGCTTTTCGTACTCAACGCCGGCTTTTTCGAGAAGCGACATTGCAACCTTGCAGTTCGGGCAGGTCTTTGTAGCGAAGAGAAGTATCTTTCCGCTTGTTTCGGCGGAAGATGTGTTTTCAGCCACAGTGTTTTCCTCCTTGTTTACTTCTACATTTGCCGAAGAAGTACGGAGTCTGCTTGCCGCTATATCGTATACCTTTCTGTCCTTGAACTCTGCGGATTTGCCGTCGTTCCAGTTCTGAACGGGGCGGTAGTAGCCTGTGATGCGGCTGTAAACCTCGGTCTTGCGTCCGCAGGTCGGGCAGGTGTAAACCTCTCCGGCTATGTAACCGTGATCCTGGCATACAGAGTAGGTGGGAGAAAGCGTATAATAAGGAAGCCTGTGATTTTCGGCGATTTTTCTCACGAGATTTGCCGCAGCCTTCCAGTCGGGCAGCTTTTCGCCGAGGAACGCATGGAATACCGTACCCGAGGTGTAGAGCGTCTGAAGCTCGTCCTGTATCTCGAGCGCTTCAAATACGTCTTCGGTATATCCGACGGGCAGGTGAGAGCTGTTGGTGTAGTAAGGAGCTCCGTCCTTGTCGCCTGCGGTGATTATATCGGGATATCTCTTCTTGTCGTGCTTTGCAAGGCGATAAGCGGTGGATTCAGCCGGTGTCGCCTCGAGGTTGTAGAGGTCGCCGTACTGTTCCTGGTAGTCGGAAAGGCGCTCTCTCATGTGGTTGAGAACCTTCTTTGTAAACTCCTGAGCCTCTTTCTCCGTAAGATTCTTCTGTATCCAATTTGCGTTGAGGCACGCTTCATTCATGCCTACGAGACCTATCGTAGAGAAGTGGTTTTCAAAAGTGCCGAGGTATCTCTTCGTGTAGGGGTAAAGTCCTTCGTTGAGGAGCTTTGTGATTATGGTTCTCTTTATCTTGAGGGATCTTGCGGATATGTCCATCATGTGGTCGAGCTTTGCAAAGAACTCTTCCTCATTTGAAGAAAGGTATGCAAGGCGCGGCATATTTATGGTAACTACGCCTACCGAGCCCGTGCTTTCGCCGCTTCCGAAGAAGCCGCCGGACTTCTTGCGAAGCTCCCTGAGATCAAGGCGGAGTCTGCAGCACATCGAGCGGACGTCGCTCGGCTCCATGTCGCTGTTTATATAGTTGGAGAAGTAAGGCGTGCCGTACTTGCTGGTCATCTCGAAGAGAAGACGGTTGTTTTCGGTATCGGACCAGTCGAAGCTTCTGGTTATGGAGTAGGTGGGTATAGGATACTGGAATCCTCTGCCGTTTGCGTCGCCTTCTATCATTATCTCGATAAACGCCTTGTTTACGAGATCCATTTCAGCCTTGCAGTCGCCGTAGGTGAAGTCCATCTCCTTGCCGCCGACTATTGCCTTCTGATCGGCAAGGTCCGCCGGAACGGTCCAGTCGAGGGTTATGTTGGAGAACGGAGCCTGAGTACCCCATCTTGACGGAGTGTTTACGCCGTAGATAAAGGATTCGAGGCACTTCTTTACTTCATCATAGCTGAGGTTGTCCGTTTTTACGAAAGGAGCAAGATATGTGTCGAACGACGAGAACGCCTGTGCGCCTGCCCACTCGTTCTGCATGATGCCGAGGAAGTTTACCATCTGGTTGCAGAGGGTTGCAAGGTGCTTTGCGGGGGAGGAGGTTATCTTTCCGGTAACACCGCCGAGACCTTCTTTTATGAGCTGTTTCAGCGACCAGCCGGCACAGTAACCGGTGAGCATGGAGAGGTCGTGAATGTGTATATCCGCATTCTTGTGAGCTTTTGATATTTCGTCGTCATATATTTCCGAGAGCCAGTAGTTAGCGGTTATGGCGCCGGAGTTGCTCAGGATAAGTCCGCCTACGGAATAGGTGACGGTGGAGTTTTCCTTAACTCTCCAGTCGGTTACCTTTACGTAGCTGTCAACCAGCTCCTTGTAGTCGAGAATGGTGGACTTCATGTTGCGCAGCTTTTCTCTCTGACGGCGATAGAGAATGTATGCCTTTGCCACATCCGCATATCCTGCCTGTACGAGTACGGACTCCACGCTGTCCTGTATATCTTCGACCTGTATGAGGTTGTCTTTTATCTTCGACTCAAAATCAGACGTGACCTTCAGTGCGAGAAAATCTATAATTTGCGGAACATAATTCTTTTCACACGCCTCGAACGCCTGGGTTATTGCATTGGATATTTTTTCGATACTGAATTCGACGACTTTGCCGTCTCTTTTTACAACCTGATACATTGTATATAACCGTCCTTTCGACAATATTATTTTTTAACAGCAGATACATGATAACACATTAAGCTGATTTTGTCAAGAGGAGAAACGGCATATTTTGATAAAATTTTTATTTAAGACACAATATATTGTGTTATACGCCTCTTACGG
>CAJOMW010000107.1 GCA_905235695.1 uncultured Clostridia bacterium
CGACGCACAGAGCGTAATGTCGGAGCTCAATTCCGTCAAGGCAAAGGTCGAAAACTATAATTCGCTTGAAAAGGGTGCAAGCGACCTTGCGGACCTTATAGAAATGGCGATATCCGAGGACGACGAGAGCTTTACCCAGGAGATACTCTCGGAGCTGACGTCGCTCAGAAAGAGCTACGAGCGGCAGAGGATAGAGGCGCTCCTTTCGGGAGAATTTGACAAGAACAACTGCATACTCTCTATACACCCGGGTGCCGGCGGCACGGAGGCGCAGGACTGGGCGGAAATGCTGTACAGAATGTACTGCCGCTGGGCAGAAAAGCGGAGCTTCAAGGTAAAACTGCTCGACTATCTCGACGGAGACGAGGCAGGAATAAAGAGCGTCACCATACTCATAACCGGAAGCTACGCCTACGGCTACCTTAAGAGTGAGGGCGGCGTACACAGACTTGTCCGCGTGTCGCCGTTTGACGCCTCGGGAAGACGCCATACGTCGTTTGCGTCGGTCGAAGTAATGCCGGAGCTTGAGGACGATTCGGCGATAGAGATAAGGGAAGAGGATATAGAGGTCGAAACTCACAGAGCGAGCGGCGCCGGCGGTCAGCACATAAACAAGACCGACTCGGCGGTGCGGATAATCCACAAGCCGACGGGCATAGTCGTAGGCTGTCAGACCGAGAGAAGCCAGCTCCAGAACAAGGAGACCTGCATGAAGATGCTCAAAGCAAAGCTCGTCGAGATAAAAGAGAGAGAAAAGCTCGACAAGATAGAGGACATAAAGGGCGAAAAGCTGAATATAGAGTGGGGCTCGCAGATACGCTCGTACGTCTTTATGCCGTATACGCTCGTAAAGGACGCAAGGACCGGCTATGAGGACGGAAATATCTCCGCCGTTATGGACGGAGACATAGACGAGTTTATAAACGCTTATCTCAAGGCTAAGGGGAATTTTCTGAAATAAAAAGCGCCCGTACCTTTCGGTACGGGCTTGCTTCTCTTGAAGGTTTATTCCTTATCCTGATCCTCGGTCGTTATTTCGACTTCGATTTCATCGGCATCGTCCCCGAGCATTTCCTCGATAGCTTCTTCGACTGCCTCAGCGGCCTCATCAAGCGCCGCCTTATCTTCGTCGCTCTTTTCGTCTTCGATGGATACGCCGATGTCTTCAGCGCCTTTTTCCTCGTCGTAGTCGTCGTCAACGCTCTCTATGGAGAGGGATATTCTCAATTTGTTGAGCCATACTGCGACTGCCGCCGCGATTCCGGCTACGGTTACGAATGCGCCTATAACTGCCAGTGCCTTTTTCATTTCGTATACCTCCTTTTGTTCAAAAAATATAAAACCGTTTGAAAAACAAAAGCCAAACTACGCTTTTTTATTATTATATCATATTATTTCAAATAATGTTGAAAATAATATTAACTTTTTTGGATTATTATTAATAATTATATGTTACAATAAGCTGTTAAAATGTGTAAGCGTTTATAAAAATCACTCAGACTCAGCAATTTTAAGAAAGGACAGTGCGCGCCTACCCGCGCGAAGATAAAAAATATGTGCGGATTTGCAGGAATTTTCAAAAACTCACCTATCACCGAAGAGGACAAAAAAGACCTTGAAAATATGTCAAAGTGCATACGCCACCGCGGTCCCGACGACTCGCAGAGCATAATCGGAGAAAACTGCGCAATGGCGTTCAGGCGTCTGAGCATAATAGACCTTGAAAAGGGCGTTCAGCCGTTCACGGACAAGTCCGGACGCTATACGGGAATTTTCAACGGCGAAATATACAATTACCTTGAAATAAGAGACCGCCTCATGAAGGAGGGCTATACCTTTGAGACGCGCTCGGAGATAGAGACTATTGTTACATTATATGAAAAAGAGGGCGAGGAGTTCATAAAAGAGCTGCGCGGAATGTTCTCCATCGTGATATATGACAGAGTAGAGAACACCGTCTTTACCGG
Organism: uncultured Clostridia bacterium; assembly: GCA_905235695.1. Classification (GTDB taxonomy): domain Bacteria; phylum Bacillota; class Clostridia; order Oscillospirales; family CAG-382; genus UMGS882. Next base: position 1,968 of record CAJOMW010000107.1, read on the forward strand.
AAGAGACCCGTTCGGAATAAAGCCGTTCTACTACCGTGAAAATCAAAACGGAATAGTTTTCTCTTCGGAGTTCAAGGCGTTCCTCTTTGACAGCAATATGCCGTCCTATTCCGTAAACGACGAATACCTGCAAAGCTATTTCACCTTCCAGTACGTCACCGAACCCGATACCGTGACCGACGACATCAAGATACTCCCTGCCGGGCACTATGCGATCCTGCGGCAGAATGAGAAAATAGCGCCGAAGCCGTATATTGATATTTCATATAAGCCCGATCCGTCAATATCCTTTGACGAAAAGGAAAAGAGGCTCAGAAAAGCGCTCGAAAACAGCATAGAGGCTCACATGCTCAGCGATGTTCCCGTAGGAAGCTTTCTCTCAAGCGGAATAGACTCCGCAATAATCACCGCCGTCGCATCCAAAATATGCCCCGGCATAAAGGCTTTCACGGTCGCTTTCGGCGTTAAGGAGTATTCGGAGATAGACGACGCATCGGGAATCGCAACGCACCTGGACGTAGAGCACATAAAGCTCGATGCGGGGCTTGACGAGTTTCTGAACGCATACGACAAGGTCATGTATCACCTCGATTCGCCTATGGCGGATCCCTCGGTCGTAGCTATATATCTTATCTGCGAGGAGGCGGCAAAGCACGTAAAGGTCATTCTCTCCGGAGAGGGCTCCGACGAGTTCTTCGGCGGATATAAAGTGTACAGTTCTTCTATACCGTCAGACAAGATATACGGTCTTCCGTCGCCAATAAAAGCCGTTCTCGGAGCGATAGCGAAAATACTTCCCGAAAACGTCAAGGGCAAGCACCTTCTCATGCGCGGTACGACGCCTATCGAGAAGAGATATGTCGGAAACGCCTTTATATTTGACGAAAAGCAGAAGAAGTCATTCTATAAGAAGTACGATCCGTCTCTCCACTTCTACGACCGCACCGCAGATATTTTCAAAAACGCCGAGGGGCTTTCCACGCTCTCAAAGATGCAGTACTGCGACCTTCACACCTGGCTCAAGAGCGACATACTCGTCAAGGGGGACAGGCTCTCCATGGCGCACTCTCTCGAAGCGAGAGTTCCGTACCTCGACAAAGAGGTATTTGAAGCGGCGAGAGACCTCTGCGACAGCGACAAGCTGAATGAGGGCACGACGAAGTACATTCTTCGCCACGCTTTCCGCGATATAGTAAACGAAGAGACGGTCATGCGCCCGAAGCTCGGTTATCCCGTGCCGATAAGAGTATGGCTGAGAAACGAGCTGTACGACTGGGCAAAGGGCATAATACTCTCGCCCTACGCCGACGAGTATATAAACAAGCAGGAGGCGCTGAAAATGCTTGAGGCTCACCGAACCGGAAAGCACGACTACTACCGCCAGCTCTGGACGATTATAACTTTTATTTCATGGTACAGGATATACGTCGAGGATGCGGATAAGACAAGGCAAATGGTGCTTGACGGAGAACTTTAATAGTTAGGAGTGAGGAGTGAGGAGTTATAAATGAGAGTGAGGAGTTAGGAGTGAGGAGTTAGGAGTTAAGGAAGATTTTTGCTTTGCAAAAATCAATTTATTTAAAAAATTTATTGATGTTAAAAAATAGTGTAAATATTAAATCAAAATATACATTTCCCAATATTTTTCATTTAAAACAAATTAGCTAAATTCTTAATACTTACTTATTCATACAAAAATCCAAAGGATTTTTGTTCCTCAACTCCTCACTCCTCACTCCTAACTCCTCACTCTTCACTCTTCACTCTTCACTCCTAACTTCTAACTCTTTTAAGTTTTTGCTATGATGAAACACGAAGGGCGGTACGTATTGTGAATAAGGCCTGCGGCATAATATGCGAATACAATCCGTTCCACAACGGGCATAAATATCAGATAGATCATATAAAGTCCGAAACCGGACTTCCGGTGGTCTGCGCAATGAGCGGCGCCTTCGTTCAGAGGGGCGAGCCGGCGTGCAAGGATAAAAACCTTCGTGCATCTGACGCAGTGAGAAACGGAGCGGAAGTGGTCTTTGAGATACCGTTCCCGTATTCGTCAATGACGGCGGAAAAATTCGCAGAGGCAGGAGTAGGCGTGCTTATAGGCTCGGGCGTTTGCAGTCATATAGCGTTCGGCTCGGAGTGCGGCGACGTATCTCTGCTGTCGGAGATAGCAAAGACGCTCCTTGAGGAGGGTTTTACTGAAGCGCTGAAAAAGAGCCGGGACGATAACCCGAATATGAGCTACGCACTGCTGAGGGAAAGAGAGATAGAGAGAAGACTCGGCAAAGAAGCGGCGGATGCGCTGAGGCACCCTAACGATATTCTCGCAGTCGAATATATAAAAGCTATAATTAAGAGCGGAAAAGACGTGACGCCAATCGCCGTTAAGCGCACGGTCGGAAGAAACGGAAAAAGCGGCGGATTTGCTTCGTCCTCGCTAATAAGAGAGATGATCTCGGAGGGAATGGATGACAAGGCAAGGCAATATGTGCCGGAAGATTGCGGATTTTCTGATATCAGGACTGATTTTGCGCCATTTTATAAGGTGCTGCACGCATCCCTCATGACGAGAACCCCCGAAGAGCTGTCAAATATTCCGGAGATAGGCGGAGGGCTTGAACACGCCGTCGTGAAAGCGGCGCGTACAAGCGGCAGCTACCAAGAGATGTTCCAAAAGCTCAGGAGCAAGACGATAACGGACGCAAAGCTGAGAAGGGCACTGCTCTTTGCGTTTTTCGGCGTTGGCAAAGAGACGTACGGCGAAAAGCCGAGGTACGCAAACGTGCTTGCCATGTCCGACACCGAAGAAGCCGCACGTCTTATGCGCACGTCGCGCAAAGAGAAGAGCATTGTCGTTTCGCACCGCATAAGTGAAATAAAAAAGGATGAATCGGCGTACAGACAGTACGATTTTTGCAGAAACTGCGAGAATGTTCTGTCGGTTGCGTCAAAACGGAGCTGACGGATTTGCAGTACTACGATGAGCTAATGAAGAGCACGCCTGATGGCGCAGAAGAAAAGAAAAAGGCAGTAAGCCTTCCGGAAATCGTATATCTCTGTCAGAAGAAATCGTCGGGGCTTTACTCCTGCGATATAAGTTTTAAATGCAAGGAGACACGGCTGTTTTGCGGCGAGACGTGTGAAGAGATAGCAAACAGAACCGTAAACGCTTTTTCCGAAGCCTGCAGAGGCAGGAGGACTGTTGCCGCAGAGCTTGAAAAGAGCAAAGACGGAACGAGCGCCGTCCTGCTGATATCCGACGGAGAGGGCAATGAGATAAAGCGTGTTTACTATAAGCTTTTTCAGGGAATGCCGGATATAGTAATAAGCGACTGCGACGACGAGGAAAAGAAGGCGGTCGAAGCTGCTTTCCGCAAAATCGGCAGGATAGAAAAATATTATTCGTAAAATATACGCCGACAGTATTGCTTTGACGGCAAATTTGTATTAAAATAACGCTGAGATTAAAACTTTGGAGGAAAGAATGTCAAACGCAAGCGACAGAGATCTGTCCCACATCAGAAATTTTTGCATAATAGCGCATATAGACCACGGCAAATCCACCCTCGCCGACAGAATCTTAGAGCTTACCGAAACGGTGGCAAAGCGCGAGTCGAAGGACCAGCTGCTCGACGATATGGACCTCGAGCGCGAGAGGGGAATAACCATTAAGGCGCGCGCCGTAAAGCTGAACTACGTCTATGAGGGCGAAAAGTATACCTTTAACCTCATTGACACCCCCGGTCACGTCGACTTTAACTACGAGGTCTCACGCTCGCTCTCTGCGTGCGAGGGTGCGCTTCTCGTCGTAGACGCAACACAGGGCATAGAGGCTCAGACTCTTGCAAACGCCTATCTTGCCGTTGACAATAACCTTGAGATAATACCCGTAATAAATAAGATAGACCTCCCTTCGGCGGATATCGAGGGCACGAGGAAAGAGATAGAGGATATAATCGGCATACCGGCCGACGAAGCGCCTGCTGTCTCGGCAAAGGCAGGACTCAATATAGAGGACGTGCTCGTGCAGATAGTGAAGAACATCCCTGCGCCGAAAGGCGACTCCGCTCAGCCGCTCAAAGCGCTGATATTCGATTCGTATTACGACTCATACAGGGGAGTTGTAGTTTATATAAGGGTGTACGACGGCTCGGTAAAGATGGGCGACAAAATAAAGATGATGTCAACCGACACGGTGTACGAGGTCACGGAAGTGGGATTTCTGCACCCGTTCGGGCTTGTAAAGGCAGACGAGCTGCATGCGGGAGAAGTCGGATATATAACCGCCGCAATAAAGACGGTGGGAGACACGAGGGTAGGCGACACGGTGACGAACGCCGAAAATCCGACACCCGAGCCTCTGCCCGGCTTTAAAAATGCGCTTCCCGTCGTATTCAGCGGAATATATCCCGCCGACGGCGCAAAGTACGGAGACCTTCGCGACGCACTTGAAAAGCTCGCTTTGAACGACGCCGCACTCACGTATGAGCCGGAGACGTCGGTGGCTCTCGGATTCGGATTCCGCTGCGGATTTCTCGGACTTCTCCACATGGAGATACTCGAAGAACGCCTCGAGAGGGAGTTCAATCTCGATCTCATTACCACAGCTCCGAGCGTCATATATAAGATAAAGCTGAGAAGCGGCGAGGAGTACTATATAGATAACCCGACAAAGTTCCCGACCGGAGACGAGGTGGAAACGGTGAGCGAGCCGGTAGTAAGGGCGAGCATAATATCGCCGTCCGAGTACGTCGGCGGAATAATGGAGCTTTGCCAGGAGAGGCGCGGAATATACAAGGATATGAAGTATATCGACTCAAACCGCGCCGAGCTTCACTACACCCTTCCGCTGAACGAGATAGTGTACGATTTCTTCGACGCTCTGAAGTCCAAGAGCAAGGGCTACGCCTCGCTTGACTATGACCTCGACGGCTACGTTCCGTCAAAGCTCGTAAAGCTGGATATACTCCTGAACGGCGAAATGGTTGATGCGCTCTCGTTTATCGTCCACGCCGACAAGGCTTACGGCAGGGCGAGAAAGATAGTTGAAAAGCTGAAGGAAAACATTCCGAGACAGCTCTTCGAGATACCGATACAGGCGGCAATAGGCGGCAAGATAATTGCGAGGGAAACGGTCAGAGCGCTGAGAAAAGACGTGCTCGCAAAGTGCTACGGCGGCGACATAACGAGAAAGAAGAAGCTGCTCGAAAAGCAAAAAGAGGGCAAGAAGCGTATGCGCTCGCTCGGAAGTGTAGAGGTACCGCAGGAGGCGTTCATGGCGGTGCTGAAATTTGATGAAGACTGATGAAAAAATCCAAGAGGGATTTTTTCAGTGGAAAGTTGAAAGTGGAAAGTGGAAAATTGATGTCACTCCACTGAAAAACGATAAGTTGTTGGTGTTATTGACAGCAAAAAGCATATATAACTTTGTTGAGAGCGTGTTGAGACTTGGCACGGCATTGCCGAAAAAGGAGCAGGAAGCAGCGCATACAACTTGCAAAAGTAATAAAGTACCACTGCATAAGCCTCATCAAAACCGCGCCTTCACCGCAGTCTCGTGACCGCAAAACTTGCCATGGCGCGGAAACGAGCAACATTCTCTATTTATATGAGCAACTCCACCGAAGAGCTTTGAGGCACTACAGCCGCAACATTGATGTAGCCCGTTGTAAGGGCAGTACGACCTGCGCCAAGAACCGTCGTCGCATCTGCGGAAAGCCGAAGGCTTGAAGCCCGTTATGCGACGACGCAGTTCTCTTTCCCTTTTCTTTCTCTTACAAGAGAAAGAAAACGTGCTTTTTGCTTCTTTTTGCACGCGCAAAAAGAAGATTCCGTCATCCCCAAAGCGCTGGAAGCGCTTTGGTAGCCGCACCTGCGCTTAGCAGTAAAACAGCTAATGAGTATCAAAAGCTGCGCTTGCGCCAGCCGCAACTTTGCTTAGCAGAGTAACATAAAAAGAATATAAAGATCAAAAACTATGTTAAATGAAATGAATAGTGAATAGTGAATAATGAAAAATGAATAATACAAAGAAAAATCCTATCTTTCGATAGGATTTTTCTTTGGTGGGGGGTACAGGGCTCGAACCTGTGACCCTCTGCTTGTAGGGCAGATGCTCTCCCAGCTGAGCTAACCCCCCATATATCCGCTGCCGAAGGTACTCCCCCGACAACGTTAATATAATATCACATAAAAAAGAGTTTGTCAAGTGTTTTTATCAACATTCTTCATCACTTTTTTATTTCCGGTCTTGTGCGAACGGCGCTCAAGCTCGCCGAGAACATCATCTATTGACATATCCGCATCTATAAGCATTACCTGAACGTGGTATAACAGGTCGGCTACCTCTCCGGCAAGAAGCTCTTTCAGCTCGGCGCTTTTTGATTCGTCCGTGTTTGCCTTGAGATTTTTTGCGGCTATAACCGTCTCGGTGCACTCCTCGCCGACTTTTTTCAGTATCTTGTCTATGCCGCTCTTGAAAAGGTAGCAGGTGTAAGAGCCGTCCTCGTCCTTTTCCTTGCGGCTTTTTATTACTTCCTCGAGTTCCTTAAGTTCGTTTTCGTTCATTTTACTCCTCGTCTCCTTCAAAAATTTTTGTAAAAAAGCAGGTGCGGTTTCCCGTGTGGCAGGCGGCACCCGTCTGATGCGCCTTTACAAGAAGCGTGTCGTTGTCGCAGTCGGCGTATATTTCGGTTATCTTCTGGAGATGACCGCTGGTTGCGCCCTTGTTCCAAAGCTCCTTTCGAGACCTGCTGTAAAACCATGTGTAGCCGGTTTCGAGCGTCTTTTGCAGTGACAGCCGGCTCATGTACGCCAGCATCAGCACGTCGCCGTTATCAGCGTCCTGAACTATCGCCGGAATGAGCTCGCCCTTTGCAAAATACACGTCGAGATTGTCTTTGTCAATCAGAGTCTTACCCATATACCTCTCTCCCTTAAATGTTCTTTGACCTCTCGCACAGTCAGCTCACGGAAGTGGAATAGCGTCGCCGCAAGCGCCGCGTCCGCTCCGGTCTTTTCAAAGACCTCGGAAAAGTGCTCGAGCTTTCCGCAGCCGCCCGACGCAATGACGGGTATGTTGACAAGGCGGCTCACTTTGTCGGTAAGCTCTATGTCAAATCCGTTCTTGGTGCCGTCGGCGTCCATGGATGTGAGAAGTATCTCTCCGGCGCCGAGCTGCTCAACTTCCTTTGCCCAGCACAGCGCATCGATTCCCGTGTCTATCCTTCCGCCGTTTATAAAGACATGGAAGCCGTCCTCCGTCTTTTTCGCATCTATCGCAACGACAACGCACTGCGAACCGAATCTGTCCGCCGCCCTGCTTATTATCTCCTTGTCGCGAATAGCCGCCGAGTTTACCGAAACCTTGTCGGCTCCGGCGCCGAGTATCGTGCGAAAATCCTCGATGGAGGATATTCCTCCGCCTACCGTCAGCGGCATGAACACTTTCCTTGCTGTCCGCTCTACGATGTCCGCTATCGTCTTTCTCTTTTCATGGGACGCAGTGATGTCGAGAAACACTATCTCGTCCGCTCCCTGCGTGTTGTAAAATTCCGCTATCTCGACCGGGTCTCCGGCGTCTCTGAGATTGACGAAATTTACCCCCTTTACCACCCTTCCGTCCTTGACGTCAAGGCAGGGGATTATTCTCTTTGCAAGCATATCATTCTCCCGTTATCGCTATTGCGCTCTTCAGATCAAGCGTTCCGTCGTATATCGAGCGTCCTGCTATTGCCCCGTATAAACCGAGCTTCATCAGCGCTTCTATGTCGCCTATGTCCTTCACTCCGCCGCTTGCGGTTATGTCTATGTTCACGGCGTCCTTCAGCTTTGAGAGCATTTCGAGATTCGGCCCTGCAAGGGTGCCGTCCTTTGAAATATCGGTAAATATTATGTTCCGAACGCCCACCTTTTCCATTTCCCTCGCAAAATCGACGTAGTTGACGTCTGACGTCTCAAGCCATCCCGACGTGCTGACGTATCCGTCCTTTGCATCTATTCCGACGGCTATCCTTTCGCCGTACCTGTCGACAGCCGCCTTGCAGAAATCCTTGTCCTTCAGCGCCGCCGAGCCGAGTATAACTCGCGAGATCCCGTTTTTGAGGTAAAAGTCCACTGTCGCCATGTCGCGTATGCCTCCGCCGAGCTCGATAGGCACGTTTACCTTTTTCGCAAGGCTTATAAAGAGGTCTGCGTTTGTCTTTTCGCCGCGCCGAGCGCCGTCAAGATCCACGGTATGGATATACCTTGCGCCGCACTCTTCAAAAAACCTTACGGTCTCGTAGGGATCGGAAGCGACCTTTCTCGCCGTACCGTATTCGCCCTTGTACAGCCTTACACATTCTCCGCCGAGAATATCTATTGCCGGTAAAATTATCATCTTTTTGTCTTCCTTATACTGTTATTGTATCATTCTTTTCTGCAAAACCCGTCAAAAGCTCTCAGAATGTCAAGTCCTATCCTCTCGCTCTTTTCGGGGTGGAACTGTGTGCCGAACACGTTCTTTCCGTCGGTCACGACGGCGGGTATTTTCTCACCGTAAAAGGTGTGGGCGGCAAGGTTTTTGTCCTCGTTCTCAAGAATGAAAGCGTAAGAGTGAACGAAGTATACATAGTCGTTTGGCCTTGTGTATTTGAGGATCGGGCAGTCGGGCTTGTCTATCGTGAGATCGTTCCAGCCCATGTGAGGGATCTTCAGCCCTTCGGCCTTTATCCTTCTGCATGAGCCCTTTATAAGTCCGAGCCCCTTTGCATAGCGAACCTCCTCGCTGTCGCTTGCGAGAAGCTGCATACCGAGGCATATCCCGAGAAGGGGAGTGCCTCCGAGCGCCTTTTCCGTTATGATCTGTGCCGCACCGCTCTTTTCGAGGGCTTCGGCGGCGTCCGGAAAAGCGCCTACCCCCGGAAGTATCAGTGCGTCGGCACTTTTGATATCGCTTAACTCTCCCGATATTCTGTTGCTTATGCCGAGAAAATCGAGGGCGTTTTTGACGGAGTGGAGATTGCCCATTCCGTAGTCAATTACAGTTATCATCTTTGTTACAGTACTCCCTTTGCCGAAGGCACGGCGCTTCCCGAAATTTCGAGTGCCTTTCCTATGCACTTTCCGACGGATTTGTATATAGCCTCGGTCTTGTGGTGGTCGTTGTCGCCGTACAGCATCTTTACATGAAGCGTTATAAGCGCATTGTAGGCAAGCGCGCGCATGAACTCGACGGTGAGCTGGGTGTCGTAGCCGCCAATGCTCACGGATTTAAAATCGGCGTCAAATGCGAGATACGGCCGCCCCGAATAATCGACGGCGCACATACAGAGCGCTTCGTCCATAGGCATGAGCATATCTGAAAATCTCGTTATGCCCTTCATATCCCCTGCGGCTTCATGCAGAGCCTTTCCGAGAACTATCCCGACGTCCTCGACGGTGTGGTGACCGTCGACGTATACGTCGCCCTCGCACTCAAGATTTATGTTGAATCCGCCGTGCACCGCAAAGGAATTCAGCATGTGGTCGAAAAAGCCTATTCCGCTCGTGCCCGAAAAGCTGCCCCTTTCGCCTTTATCGAGTATCTCAAGCGAGAGGGATATGGCGGTCTCTTTTGTTTTGCGGGTTATTTTTGACGTTCTCATGATACCAACCTTTCTATAAGTTAGGAGTTAGGAATGAAAGAAAAATCTTCGATTTTTCCCGGAGGTTTGACGAAGTCAAAACTCTGGGAGTGAGAAGTTAGGAGCTGGGAGTGAGAAGTTAGGAGTGAGGAGTGAGGAGTGAGGAGTTAAGGAAAAATCACTTCGTGATTTTTTTAATTTAGATTAGTTTACAT
>CAJOMW010000108.1 GCA_905235695.1 uncultured Clostridia bacterium
TCGGTGGAGTTGCTCATATAAAGAATGTTGCTCGTTTCCGCGCCATGGCAAGCTTTGCGGTCACGAGACTGCGGTGAAGGCGCGGTTTTGATGAGGCTTATGCAGTGGTACTTTATTGCTTTTGCAAGTGGTATGCGCTGCTTCCTGCTCCTTTTTCGGCGGCGCAAAGCCAAGTCTCAACACGCCTTCAACGGGGCTATATATGATTTTTTGGTGTAGATAACACCAAAAGCTTATCGTTTTTAAGTAGGGGGCTATCAATTTTGCATTCTGCTTTATTAAAATCCGTAGGATTTTCTTCCTTAACTCCTCACTCCTAACTCCTCACTCCTCACTGTAAAAAATCCTCCGGATTTTTTACTCTTGCCCCAGCACTACCTTCTCCATGCTTTCCTTGTCTTTCCCGACGCTCCCGGAAAATCTCACTTCTTTTGTAAAGAGCGTTGCGAGCGGAGCAGGAATTGGCGTTTTGCTGTAATCGGAGAGCTTTTTCAGAATGTCCTCGTCGCCGAGGCCGTAGGTGTTGACTCCGAGAGACTTCAGCTCATCTGCCGCAAACTTATACGGGCTTGCGGTAGACGCAACTATATTCTTCAGACCGGTCTTGTTTTCTTTAATAAATTGTTCTGCCGCATATACGGCGACGGCGGTATGCGGATCTGTGAGATACGAATACTTGCCGAAGATGCCCTTTATCGTTTCGGCGCAGTTATCTTCATCGCAGTAGTATGCGGAGAAATTCTCCTTTATCGCTGCGAGGACGTCTGCATCTACTTCGTATCTGCCCGTCTCGGAGAGCTTCTGCATATATCCCTTGGTTCTCTCGGGACCTGCTACGAGGTACAGCAGTCTTTCGAGGTTTGACGATATAAGTATATCCATAGAGGGAGACATGGTAGTATAGAACGCTCTGTTTCTGTCATACACGCCGGTGTTGAGGAAATCGGTGAGTATATTATTCTTATTTGACGCACAGATAAGTCTGCCTACGGGAAGTCCCATGAGCTTTGCGATATATGCGGCAAAAATGTTGCCGAAGTTACCCGTCGGAACGGTTATATCAACTTTTTCTCCGAGCTTTATATCCTTTTCGGCTACGAGGTCGCAGTAAGCGGAGATATAGTAGACGACCTGCGGAGCGAGCCTGCCCCAGTTTATTGAGTTGGCGCTGGAGAGGAACATATTCTTTTCGCTGAGCTTTTCTGCGGTATTTTTATCTGCGAATATCTGCTTTACGCCGGTCTGAGCGTCGTCGAAATTGCCCTTTATCGCGCAGACGTTTACGTTTTTGCCCTCCTGGGTAATCATCTGGCGCTTTTGCATATTGCTTACGCCGTCCTCCGGGTAGAACACCGTTATCTTTACCTGTTCTACGTCCTTATAGCCTTCGAGTGCGGCCTTTCCGGTGTCGCCCGAGGTTGCTACGAGTATATGCGCCGTTCTGTTTTCGCCCGTCTTTTTGAGGGCAAGTGACAGCAGTCTCGGCATGATCTGGAGCGCCATATCCTTAAAGGCGCACGTCGGGCCGTGCCACAGCTCAAGCACACGCAGGTCTTCGCCGACGAGCTTACTTACGGGAGCGGCATAGCCGTCGAAATTATCGCCGTATGCGGCTTTTGCGCAGTCCTCAAGCTCGCTTTCGGTATAATCGGTGAGGAACAGACCGAGTACCTTTGCGGCTCGCTTAGGGTAGGTGAGAGGACAAAGGCTCTCTATATAGTCTATCGTTATTGACGGTATGCTCTCGGGCATAAAGAGTCCGCCGTCCTCGGCGAGTCCCTGTTTTATGACCTCGGCTGAGGTTTTCGGCGCTGTGGTTTTTCCGCTTCTTGTGCTGTAATAGTTCATCTGGAGATTGTCCTTTCTGTTTTTCTTTCCTTTTTTCCTTAACCTTCAACTGTAAAAATCACTTCGGGATTTTCACAGATTATTTGCAAAAAATCTGTAAGCGTTGTTATACATAACGTCCCCGACCGTCTCGTCGCTCATGCCTCTTGCCCTGAGCTGAGTGGCAAGCTCTTTTACCTGCTCGGTGCGGTTCAGGACGGGAAGCGTCTGAGTGCCGTCAAAATCAAGTCCGAGGCATATATTTTTCGGGCTGCCCTTTTCGGCAAGGTAGAAAATGTGCTTCGTTACCGTATCGTACACTGTTTCTGCGTCCGGCTCGCCCTCCGACAGCGCTTTTGAGAGGTGCTGTTTGACGAGGTTTATCCCCACCACGCCTCCGGAGGATATTATCGTTCTCAGCTCCGTATCGGTTACGTTTCTCTTGTGGTCACAGACGGCTCTTGCGTTTGAGTGAGTTGCTATAAAGGGTTTTTTTGCGACGTTTGCAACGTCAAAGAACAGCTTGTCGGACGAATGTGACAGGTCTATTATTATTCCGAGCTTTTCGCACTCCTCTACTACCCTGAAGCCGAAGTCCGTGAGTCCCTCGTCCGTGTCGTGCGCTCCGCCCACTGAGCACGTTCCGCCCCAAACGAGCGTCAGGACGCGTATGCCCATCACGCGTAGCTTTTCGAGCTTTGAAAGATCGGTTCCTATAAGGCGCGCGCCTTCTACGGTGCGTATTATTTTAAGCCGGCCGTCGTCGCTCGTCAGCGTCTTTTCATCGTCGCAGAAAAGCGCCTTGTCCCGGTTTTTCTCTACCTCTTTTGCAAGGTAATCATACATTTCGATATAGTCGTCGAACACTTCGCTTTCGGGCTTGTCGTTATCAGACCAAAAAGCGAAGCACGCCGCCTTTTTTTCGTATTCGTCGAAGCCGTCAAGGCTGACGGACAGCTCGTTTGTGCGAAGCGAGTGATGCATAAAGTGACTGTGGGTTATAGCGTAAGCGGTATCGCAGTGCAGGTCAAAATAATTCATAGCACTTTTACCTTTCTTTCAGCGGTAAATGTCTTCGACGTGGTTATACCCTGATATTTTTTCGCCGGAGTACCACACTTCAACTACGTCGAATCTCGGTATGAGAGCCGATATATAATTATTGTCCCTATATTCGTACAAAAATTCACGGGCGGTCTCGATAATTCGGGAAAGCTTCTTCTCATCTACGGCAAAAACCGGTCTTTCGCCGCCCTCTTTTCGGGTTTTTACCTCTACGAACAATATATATGCGCCTTTTTCGGCTATTATATCAAGCTCGCCGTGCTTGCCCTTGAAGTTGCGGCAGAGTACGGTGCAGCCCTCTTTTTCGAGGACGTAAGAGGCGTAGTCCTCGCCCTTGTTTCCGACGGATTTTTTATCGGTAATCACTGTGTTTTACCGTCTTTCTTCTCAAAATACTTTTTGAAGAAGGATGCTCTGTGCTCCTCGCACAGGCCGTACTTATCCACGGCGGCGTAGTGGGCTTTGGTTCCGTAGCCCTTATGGACGGCGAAGCCGTATTCGGGAAAATTCTTATCAAGATATTCTATGCAATACTTATCTCTTTCGGTCTTTGCGAGTATAGACGCCGCAGAGACGGACGGGCACTTTGCGTCGCCCTTGACGACCGTCTCGCAGGGAATTTTTATTCCCGTCTTTCTGTTGCCGTCTATGAGGGCAAACTCCGCTTTTACGCTGAGTCCGTCTATTGCCCTCTGCATTGCCGTCAGAGCGGCGTTCAGGATATTCATTTCCTCTATTTCTCCGACATCCGCCCATGCCACGCAATATGCCTTTGCGTATTCTTTTATCTTTTCGGCGAGTGCGGCACGCTTTTTTTCGGATATTTTCTTTGAGTCGTTGAGGTCTTTGAAGAAGTCCAATTCCGGAGCGTTATCCGGAAGTATGACTGCGGCGGCGTAGACTCGGCCGGCAAGCGGGCCTCGGCCTGCTTCGTCCACCCCGCAATACGGGGTGTCTTTGCCCGGGATGAGCGACCTCTCATAGCTCCAGGATGATATATCCATCTTGATATGACCTCTTTTTTCTTATTTTTCTTACTGATGTAATCGGTGCTTTTGATATTCTTTTTTTGTTGCGCTTCTGAGCAAATAAGCCTTCCCCTTTGAGGGGAAGGTGGGCGGCAAAGCCGCTCGGATGAGGTGTAGGCGCAGATGTTCGCCTATTGTTCTACTTTGTCTAATGCGCCGCCTTTAATGTTCTTTTTCTGTTACCCTGCTGAGCGCAGGTGCAGCTACCAAAGCGCCTTTGGCGCTTTGGGGACACGTTTTACGTACTTTTCTTGAAAAAGAAAAGTACCAAAAGATTTTTGCCCTTCCCTCTTGCGGGAATG
>CAJOMW010000109.1 GCA_905235695.1 uncultured Clostridia bacterium
GGAAGCGCCGCTTTTGCAGTTCTTTTTCTGTTACGCTTCTGAGCGCAGATGCAGTATCCAAAGTGCCTTTGGCGCTTTGGGGATGACGGATTGTACTTTTCTTGAAAAAGAAAAGTACCAAAAGATTTTTCCCCTTCCCTCTTGCGGGAAGGGGAAATCTAAGGACGCTGCGTCGGCACATTACGGGTTCCGAGCCTTCGGCTCTCCACAGATGTGCCGACGGTGCCATGCACAATTTTACTGCCTTTACAATGGGCTACATAAATTTAGCAGCTTTTGTGCCTCAACACGCCTTCAACAGGGCTATATGTATTTTTTTAAATTGGTAATACCCATTGCTTCTCATATCATTAGTGGGTTGCTGTGGTAAATATTGCTTTGCGGCTCTTTTAAAAGCCGTTATGAAAAGAACGACTGCAAGATATGTATGCATAGCTTAACGGCACTGTCGGAGTGCTGTATAAAAGCACTGTTGCTGTGCATCTATGGTTGCACCGAAAAAGAAGCAGACAGCAGGGCATACCACTTGCAAAAGCAATAAAGTACCACTGCATAAGCCTCATCAAAACCGCGCCCTCGCCGCAGTCTCGTGACCGCAAAACTTGCCATGGCGCGGAAACGAGCAACATTCTCTATATGAGCAACTCCACCGAAGAACTTTGAGGCACTACAGTTGCTATATTGATGTAGCCCATTGTAAGGGCAGTACGACCTGCGCTAAGAACCGTCGTCGCATATGTGGAGTGCGAAGCACGGAACCCGTAATGCGACGACGTAGTTCTCTTTCCCTTTTCTTTCTCTTGCAAGAGAAAGAAAACGTGCTTTTTGCTTCTTTTTGCACGCGCAAAAAGAAGATCCCGTTATCCCCAAAGTGCCTATGGCACTTTGGTAGCTGCACCTGCGCTTAGCAGAGCAACATAAAAAGAACATAAAAAGCGGCGCTTTCGCAGACCTTCTGTTTAACAAACCTTGTATTCAGGCGTTTTTGCAGCCCTCTCTTACGTAAAACGACTTTGGATACGAGCAGAGCGGACAGAAGTCCGGCGGAGTGTTTCCGCGCGATTCACAGCCGCAGTTCAGGCACTTCCACTCCGTGTCTGCGCTTCCGCTGTACATCGTTCCCTCGGTCATATCGCTGAGCAGCTTTTTGCAATCTCTGCTGTGAACGTGCTCTGCGTTCCCGGCTTTGCGGAACTTGTCGGCTATCTCTCCGAAGCCCTCGTCCTTTGCTATGCGCGACGCCTCGGGGTAGAAGGTCTTTTCGTCGAAGTCCTCGCGGTCTATTGAGTCCTCTATGTTCTCAAGCGTATCACCCATCTCTCCGAGATATCCGAGCCAGAGAGATGCGTGCTCCTTTTCGTTTTGGGCGATCTCTCTGAGCGTATTGCTAACCTGCGGCTGTCCCTCTCGGTCAGCCATCTCGGAAAATAGAATATATTTGGTATATGCAAGCGCCTCGTCCTTTGCCGCATTCATGAGATTCTGTTCGGTTTTTGTGCCGGCGAGTGCGCTCATTACGTTTTTTGCCATGTCAAATTTTCCTTTCCGGGAAAACTTACTTTTTCCCTCGGCTTATTATATGCGCTCATATTGACGGCAGTCATAAAAACAGCGCTGTCAAAAACATTTGTTCGCAGATATGTAAAAAACACTTGCAAAAATACGTAAAATATGTTAATATAAATTGATAATATTTAAAAGGGGAAAATATTTTGACAGAAGAAGTAACATACCAGTCCGAACTGCTGCAAGACGAGGAGTATTACGTGAAGGCCGCCGAGGCGGCGATATTTGCGTACGGTGCTCCGCTTGAATTTGATAAACTCGCTGATTCCATAGGCACGGATGATAGAAATATTCCGGCGATAATAAACGCCCTTGCTTCGAAATATAAGGACTCCGCAATAGAGGTACTCACGCTTGACGGAAGCGTTCAGATGGCGACGAGACGGGAATATGCGCAGATAGTCAGGAACACGCTTGAGATAAGGAGAAACCAGCCGCTCTCACGCGCGGCTCTCGAGGTACTTGCGATAATAGCGTACAACCAGCCGGCAACACGTGCGCTTGTAGATAAGGTGAGGGGCATAGAGTCTCCGTCGGTCGTGCTTTCGCTGTGCGACAAGGGACTTATAGAAGAAAAGGGAAGGCTCGACGCACCGGGACGCCCGATGCTGTACGGCACGACGCCGCTTTTCCTGCGCACCTTCGGACTTGAGAGTATAGAGCAGCTCGACTCGGTTCCCGAGCTTGCCGAGTTCTCCCGTCAGATAGCCGAGCAGAAGCAGGCGCTCATGATTTCTGACGAAGCGGCAAACAAGAACGTTCCGGGACAGCTCAGGCTCACCTCCGGAGAAGACGCATTGCCCGAGACCGAGCCCGATATAGACGAGTCCCAGGCAAAGACGGCGAGTGAAGTCATAAAAGAGAGTACGGACGAAGAGTCCGAGTAAAGCTGAAGGGACGTCATTATGGCTTATGAAGTAAACGGCGGCACGCTTTATGTAGTGCCGACTCCGATAGGAAATCTTGCGGATATAACCGAGCGTGCCCTCGAGACGCTGAAAAACGTGAATTTCATCGCCGCCGAGGATACGAGAGTTTCGGGAAAGCTGATGTCGCTTTACAATATCCAGACGAGCTTTGTCAGCTACCACGAGCACAACAAGGCGCAGGCAGGCGAAAGGATAGCCGAGAGACTGCTTTCGGGCGAGAGCTGCGCAATAGTCACGGATGCAGGTACCCCTGCAATATCAGATCCCGGAGAGGACCTTGTAGCCCTCTGCCGCAAAAAGGGAATAAACGTAGTGCCGCTCCCGGGAGCAAGCGCCTTTGTGACGGCGCTGTCGGGCTCGGGAATGCCGTCGAGGCGCTTTTGCTTTGAGGGCTTTTTGCCGCCGGATAAGTCCGAGAGACGGGATATCCTCGACTACTATAAGAACGAAAAGCGCACGGTGATATTTTACGAAGCCCCCCACAGGGTACTTGAAACGGCAAAGGAGCTGTATAAGGCTCTCGGAGACAGAAAGGTCTGCGTGTGCCGCGAGATGACAAAGCTCAATGAAGAAATACGGGATTTTACTCTGTCGGAGCTGGTGACCTATCTTGAGGAAAATCAGCCGAGAGGCGAATACGTTCTGATAGTCGGGGGAGCAAAGAGGGACGAAAAGCCGTTTTTTGAAGATATGAGCGTGGAGGAACACGTCTCTTTCTACGAAAATCAGGGGCTTTCGAGGATGGATGCGATAAAGTCCTGCGCAAGGGACCGCCGCGTGCCTAAAAACGAGATATACAAACAGCTCTTATGAACGGTTATTTTGACGGCGGCAAGAGATACAATTCTCTCGACGGATATCTTAAAAACAAATTCGGATGCAAGATAGCGAAAATATCGCTCAGCGGCGGATTTACCTGCCCGAACCGCGACGGAACGAAGTCTGTCGGCGGCTGCATTTACTGCTCGGACAAGCTGAGCGGAGAATTTGCCGGAAAGTGTGAAAAGAGCATTTCCGAGCAGTTTGAAGACGTAAAGGCAATGATGGCTAAAAAGTGGAAGAATACGAAGTATATGCCGTATTTCCAGGCAGGCACGAACACATACGCTCCGGTAGAGCGTCTGAGGCTCCTTTACGAAGAGGCGCTCGGGCAGGAGGACGTAGTGGGGCTGAGCGTTGCGACGCGCCCCGACTGTATTCCCCGGGACGTGCTTGACTATCTTTCCGATATAAACAAGAGGACGTTTCTGACTGTAGAGCTCGGACTTCAGACCGTGTTCGACCGCACGGGAGAGCTGATAAACCGTCAGACGACGTACGACGACTTTCTGAGGTGCTACGAAAAGCTTGCGGAAAGGGATATTGCCGTGTGTGTCCACCTCATAAACGGTCTGCCGGGAGAGGACAGGGAAATGATGATGGAGAGCGTAAGAACCGTGTCAGCACTTTCTCCATGGGCTATAAAGCTGCACCTTCTGCACGTCATCAAGGGGACGGTGTGCGAAAGGATGTACCTTGACGGCGATCTTACGGTCCTTGACAAGGACGAATACGTATCTCTTATCTGCGATCAGCTTGAGATTATACCGGAGGACATCGTAATTCAGCGGCTTACCGGCGACGGGGCAAGGGACACGCTGATAGCGCCGCTCTGGAGCATAAAGAAGTTCGAGGTGCTCAATTCGATAGAC
>CAJOMW010000110.1:0-1947 GCA_905235695.1 uncultured Clostridia bacterium
TTACTTTGTATAAATATCGAGCCTCGGAGCCTTGTACTTAAAGTCAAAGCCGAGCACCTCCGACATTATCTCGAGCGGGAGCATGGGAAGCCCGTCAAAAAGCTCAACAGCCGTGTTAAGCAGCTTCTTTTCGCCGTTTATGACTGCGTTTCTCGTGCCTATCGTAAATACAACGCTTCCGCTCTTTGAGTAGAAGGAAAGCTCCTTTGTCGGTGCGTTGTACTCGTAGTATGCGCCTATTCTCGAGAGCAGGACGTAGTACGGGTTGAACGGATAGAGCGTATAGCCGTCCTTTACGACGACAGGCGAGTTTATCGGGTGACTTACGCCGTCAACGTACATTACGGGCTCTGCGGTATCGCTCATGAAATCAACACTGAAAAGCTCAAACTCAACGTCCTTGTCCTTGGACGGATCCACTCTTACGCCGATTATCGGGCTGTCGAGGTTAGGCTGATTTCCCACCTTGCAAAGTCCGCTCGTCTTATCGGGCGTAAGTGTTATCTGAAACGACTGATACTGCGACCATTCGGGCGCGGACTCCGTGATGTAGAACACCTCAAGCTCGCTCATCTTGTTTACCTTTGCGTTCACCCTTACGTGAGTCAGTCCCTTCGAGCTTACCTTGCAGGATCCTTTCAGCGTGATCTTAGGATCCTCTCCTTCCGTTATGCCCTTTACGGATTTTGAGGTTGCCTTGGCGCTCATCTGCTCACAAGTCCACTTTTCGTCAAAGTCCTTAGCCGTGAATTTGAAGGACTTTATGAGCTTATCCGGATACGGCGAAACGTAGTCGCCCTGAACCCTTATCATGCGCCTTTCCTGCGGATAGAGATACGAAAGTCTCGAGAGCTGATTTTGGGTGGGGGTGAGATTTGTATACTCGCCCTTTTCCTTGGTGTAAATGTCGCGTATTGTGTTGAGGTAGCCGAAGCCGTTCAGCTTTTCACACGGCATGAGATAGGTGCCTTCGCCGTACTCGTTCCAGTTGGAGAGCATTACGAACTTCTGCATCCACTTGGGCTTGCCCTCTTTCTGATAAGTCTTTAGAATGTCGTCGCGATATATTGTATTCAGCGTTCTGAAATCGGGAACGGTCATGTTCGGGCTCTTTGTCTCCGCCCACGCCACGTTGTTGTAGCCCGTGCAGGCGGTTGGCACGATATTTACAAGGTTCATGTCCTGTTCCTTGCGCATCATGTACATCGTGTAATCCACGTCGCAGCCCTTCTTGCCCCAGCCGTAGGCGTAGGCAGCGTCAAAGCCGCAGTCGCGGAAGTCTTCGTTCGGCACGCCGCAGCCCATGATGATGAGGTCGTCGTAGCCGAGCTTCTTTACCTCGCTCTTGAGGTAGTCAAGCTCCCTCTTTACTCCCTCCGGACCTCCGAAGTCCTTGAGGAGCTGTCCGGGACCAAAGACCGCCATTATTGCCTTGTTATCTATTGTCATATATCTCTTGTCAGAGAAGAAGTACTCGATCCAGTAAGGTACAAAATACTTTCTGAACACCTCGGAAGATGCGGGATGACATGCGTTCTGTGCCTCCCAGAGCAGCGCAAAGTGCGTCATTTCGCTGTATTTGCAGTTGAAGTAGCCGTCGATAAGCGCTTGGGAATGGTGAGTTGTCTTGAACGGGGCATTTGTCTGAGAAGCAAACCAGCAGTAAAGCTGGAAGTCGACGCCGTTTTCGAGCATGAACTTTATCTCCCAGTCCGCAACCTCCGGCAGGCCCTCGTCGTAGTAGCCGATGACCGGTCTGTGGTCGGGGTACGCCGAAATTACGTCCCAGCCGATATGGGCACCCGTGTGCCAAAGAGAACACATATTCATGCCGACCACGTAGTCATTCATGCCCTTGGGAACAACGGGCTTCGGACAGTAGTCTTCATATTCTATTATCGGGAAGAGCTTTACATAGTCTATGAGAAGCTCTGCCTTTTCGGAGGG
>CAJOMW010000110.1:1994-9342 GCA_905235695.1 uncultured Clostridia bacterium
AAGGTTCCGAACGGCTTTCCGTTTATCTTTACGAGAGTGCTGTTTTTCTCGGTATCCAGCTCAAAGCGGAGCCTGTACCACAGCTCGTCCCTCGCATTTTTGAGGGTTTTGCCGTTTGCGGCAAAGCTCTTGCCCTCGGTGTAAAATTCGAGTACGCTCTTGCCGCCCGAGAGCAGCTCTACCTTTGCTCCGCTCTTTATCTTGGGCATAAAGAAGAAGGACTCAAAGCATACCTTGCCGGTCTGTGCGTCAAAGGTCTTCGAGAAGGTCGATACCTTGCCCTTAGCGGCGGAAATCGAGAGGTTTCCGCACTTGACTGCCACGTTTCCCTCGCTCACCCACGAAGACGGAGGATTTTTTTCGTTATAGAAGGAGAACTTCTCGTTAAGCGGATAGTTTGCGTGTATGTGTGTCTCTCCGAGCTTCATCTGCAAAGGCTTGCCCTCAAAAGTTCCGATCTTATAGTACTTTATGTGCTTTGCGGCAAGCGGAACTGTCGCCTTGTACTCGTCGTCTACGTAATATGAAGCTTTCTTTGTGTCAAAATCGAGTTCTATCTTATAGGTGTGCCAGCCGGAAGGCTCTTTCTCGTCGGATATCAGAATATCCTTCTGATTCTTGCCGAGAGCGTAGTACTTGCCGTCCTTCGTGTACATAAAAGCGGCGTCATTCTTGTCGGAGTCGTAAAGCTCTATGAAGAGCCCGTCAAAGCCCGATTCTATACAAATTGCGGCAAGGACGGTTATCTTTCCCTCCGACGTCTTTCTGAGCTCTCTTATAAAGCCGGTCGGCGCTTCGCCCTTCTCGTTTGACAGCGAATAGGGACCGTAGTTGCGCTCGAGCTTCCTTGCGCCTCTTCCGTCGTACCACCATGCCGAAGGCGGTCCGGGAGACCATGTTCTTCCGTATTCGTAATCCTGTGCAAGATAATATGCCTCTCTCTTCTTTTCCTGCATAATATTTTTTCCTTTCAAACGTCAGATTTATTGCTTATGCGGGATCCTTCGCCCCGCCTGTCTTCTCATCATCTTCCGGCGTCTAATTATAACACATCATTTTCTTAAAATCAACCTTTTTTCTATATTTAGTCATTTAAACAATATTTGTGGGGCATTATTAACAACATATTGCTCTTTTACGGTTGCAAAATCTCCCGTACAGTGCTATACTGTTATAAGAAAATGAGTTGTGCGAGGTGAAAACCGATGGACTGCAGATATATATGCCCGGTCTGCCGGGCAGGGCTTTCGGAAGAAGAAAAGCTGTTTTCGTGCAGCGGCGGTCACGTATTTGACAAGTCTGCAGAGGGATACGTAAACCTCGCCTTTGTGAAGAAGGCAAACACGGAAAAAAGCGGCGATGCGGCGGACATGGAGAGAAGCCGGAGAAGCTTTCTCGAAGGCGGATTTTACAAGCCGCTTGCGGACAGGATATGCGATATTTTAAGTGAAAATATTAAAGGCGCCGACGGCGGGCTGATAATAGACGCCGGCTGCGGCGAGGGCTACTACTCACGCCGGATAAAGGAGCGTATGCCGCTTCTTGACGTATACGGGCTCGATCTCTCAAAGCAGGCGATAAAGATGGCGGCAAAGTTTGAGAAGAACTGTGAGATGAAAAATCACTACTCGGTGTGCGGCGTGTTCGATATGCCGTTTGACGACAGCACGGCAAAGGCGGTAGTATCGGTATTTGCACCTGTGGCAAGCGGCGAGTCGAGGCGAGTGCTCGAAAAGGGCGGTCTGCTGATAGTTGCGTGCCCGGGAAAGAATCACCTGTACGGACTGAAAAAGGCGCTTTATGATATTCCTCTCGAAAACGAGGAAAAATTTCCCGATTACGAGGGCTTTGAGGCGGCAGGTACGGAGACGCTGACGTACGACATGGCGCTTTCGGCATCGGATGCGGCAAATCTCTTCAAAATGACGCCGTATTACTGCAAAAGCTCAAAAGAAGTGCGTGAAAAGGCGGAAAACCTGGGAAATATCGTTACGGCGGCGGACTTTATTATAAAAACTTACAAAAAACTTTAGAAATTTCAGAAAAAACCGGAACAAAATCTCTTTTTTGAGCGTCAAATATGCTGTAAACCAAAACCAAAAGGCAGGAGGTAACATACAATGAAGAAAATTTTATCCGTTTTGCTTGCAGCGGCATTTATTCTCTCGCAGGCAGCAGTTCTCTCTTTCGCAGAGGATGCCGACGCAGGCTCTCTCATCGCCGCAGACTCATCGAATGAGCCCACGTCAGCCGAGCTTGAGAAGATAATTAAGCTCGTAAAGCCAAAGCTCGACATTCCGGACGAGTGCAGTGCGTTCACCTGGAACTACAATTCGCCATCATATTACAGCACGTCTTCCTGGAACCTCTCCTGGTACAACGCCGACAGAAGTCTTCAGTACAACGTGACGTGCGACACAGATGGGCGCATATCCTCTTACGAAAAGTATGACAGAGGCTCCACCTGGAGTTTAAAGCTGCCCGAAAAGACAAAGGAAGAGCTGAAAGATGTCGCAGAGAGTGCGCTTAAATCACTCGTGCCGGAGGCCGCTCCGTCCCTCCGCCTCACCTCTTCATCGTCAAACGGTCTGTACAGCAAATCTTACGCCTACCATTTCACAAGATATGAAAACGGCATAATAGTTCCCGACGACACTGCGACCGTCGTTGTCGACAACATAACCGGCGAAGTCAAGAGCTTATACGTTTCATACAACTACACAGTAAAATTTGACGGCGGGAAGGCGCTCGTCTCCGAGGACGCCGCAAAGGATGCCCTCATCTCCGAGCAGACAATGAAGCTGTCATACAGGCTGAAAACCGAATATGACGACGACGGCAAGCTCAAATCGAGAAAGGCGTATCTCGTATACACGCCGGAAATATTCTATCTGTCGGTCGATGCGAATACGGGCGAGGTTTACACGGAGAGAAACACCTGGAGCGTGCGCGATGCGGCTCCGACGGCAGATTTTGCAGCGTCATATTCCGAGAATGCCAAGCTGATGATGGACGGTGCCGCCGCAGACCGTGATGAAGCGGGATACGAGCTCACCGAAGAGGAGCTCGGTCAGCTTGAAGTACTCGAAAGCCTCATAACAAAGGACGAGGCGATAAAGGTCATAACCGAAAATGAGTACCTCAGCATAAATGAAGCTAACATCGTGGAAGCGTATCTCACAAAAAGGTCGAACAGCTACGTCTATAAATACAGCGATGACAGCGAGCAGGAAAAGTATCAGTGGAACATCTACTTCTCGGCTCCCTACACTTCTTCAACCTCCGAAAACGGCTACTACTCCCCCTACATGAGTGCCGCCGTCGACGCCGAGGACGGCAAGATAATCTCCTTCTATTCAAGCGTTCCCGGCTACCGCTACTACGTAAACGACGTGAGAACCCTTGATATTCCCGCCCTTGCGTATTCAAAGGAGCAGAGCGCAGAAATATTCGAGAGCTTTGCGCGCGGTCAGATACCCGAAAAGATGGAAAACGCAAGACTTTCGGACAACCGCGACTCGGTTATAATATGCTATGAAAACGCAAAGGACTTTGAAGAGCCGGTATACCGCTCCGCAAGTCTGAATTACGTTATGGTAAACGAGGGCGTGGACTTCACTTACAACTCCGTTCGCGGTGCGGTAGACAGGGTTACCGGAAAGATAACCTCCTTTAACTACAACTGGTACGACGACGTGGTATTTGAATCCCCGAGCAAGGCTATATCCCCCAAAGATGCATATAAATCGCTTCTCGGCTCCGACGGCTTCGGACTGAACTATGAAATAAACAGCAACTATACGTACAATCAGTACCTTGCCGAAGACACCGGCAAAAGCATCGACTTTGACAAGCTCTATGAGACCGAGCAGTACACACGCCTCGTATATTCCGGATACAAGTATCCCACAACCACCGTTTCCGCACTGACCGGAGAGCTTTTGAATTACAATGGCGACCCGTACAAGGAGTCCGGAGAATACGCTTACAGCGACATCGAAAACCACTGGGCAAAGGACGATATCCTTATGCTTGCGGACCTCGGAATAGGATTTGAGGGCGAAAAGTTCAATCCCGATTATATGTATCTTTTAAATTCGCTCGACAAATATCCGAATGAAATGAGCGGCGATTACGACTTAAATGCGTCCTCCCTCACGAGGACCGAGGCAGTCAAGCTGATAATCGACGCGGCAGGCTACTACAAGATAGCCGCAATGCCCGATATATTCATAACGGACTTTGCCGACAACAGCGACCTTGAGAGGGGCGACGTGGGCTTTATAGCGATAGCAAGGGGCATGAAGCTCGTACAGGGCGACCTCGGATTGTTCCGCCCGTATGACAAGATAACCCGTGCCGAAGCGGTAACTCTCATCGTAAACACCATAAGACTTTCTTTCTGACAATATCTGACATTAAATGCTCCGCATGGTTTTCCGCCGTGCGGAGTTTTTGTTCTATTTGAAGATTTTATTACGATTTTCCCTGTTTGTCGTCTCAATTTAGTTGAAATTGCCGAATTTTTCGATATTTTTGCATCTTCATTCAGCTTTTTGCGCTTCCAAAATCTGCGTAATTTGTGAAAAAATGTTTTTCAAACTATTCACCGAAATATCACATTTGGGACAATGATATATCAAAAACAGCGGTTAAACTATAAGCGTAATAAGGAAGCCTTCCGAAATAAAGAAAGGAAGATTTATCATGGCAAACGATTATGAAAACGGTTTGACGGGCGAAAACGAAAACGCCGACAACAATCAGGAAAATATCGATAATACTTCCGAGGTCTACGAGGCAAACGAAGTAATATCCACAGAACAGGAAGCAAATGAAAACGTTCCGTATGAAGATACGCAGCTTGACATAGAGGGACAGACCGGCTCACCATTTGAAGCGGCATCTGAGCCGCAGGCCAAGGTAAGCGCGGAGATCCCGTTTGAAGAAGCGGCCGGCGAGAGCTCCGAGGCTCCGTCTTACTCTTACGCTTCGCCCGAAAGCAGGGGCAGTGCGAATTACGTATGGGACGACAGCACAAAGGCAGTTCCAAAGAAATCGTCCCGCGGTTTCAAGGTGTTCACCGCAGTAATGCTCAGCGTGTTCACCCTCTCGATAGCGGCAATAGCGGCGCTGACAGCGGTAAATTATATAAAGACCTCCGGAAATGTCGAAAGCTCATCGGTAACCGCCGAGAGAAGCGTTGCCGCCGACACAACGGTAAACGGGGCAATAGCCCTTCCGATATCCACCTTTAAAGTAGAAGAGGGCGAGCTCACCAAGGCACAGGTTGCGGCAAAGACATCTCCTTCGGCAGTCGGCGTAGTCGTCGAAAAGGAATACTCTCAAAGCAACAGCTATTTCGGATACTTCGGATACTTTTCAAACACCCCTCAGATAATAGAGGGCGCCGGCAGTGGATTCATCTACAGCACGGACGGCTATATAATAACCAACCACCACGTAATTGAGGACTCGACAAAGATAACCGTCCACTTCAACGACGGAACGACTGCGGATGCGACGCTTGTCGGCTCGGATGAGCTGACGGACATAGCGGTAATAAAGGTAGATACCGAAGGACTCAACCTCATACCGATGGAAATAGGCGATTCGGATAAGCTGGTGGTAGGCGACGAAGTTATAGCTATCGGCTGTCCGTCCGGAATCGAGCTTATGGGAACGGTCACCGACGGCATAATATCCGCAATAAACCGCGATATTGCCCTCACCTCCGGCTCCGCAAAAAAGACAATGACGCTCCTTCAGACAAACGCCACCATAAACAGAGGCAACTCCGGCGGTCCCCTCATCAACTCCAAGGGACAGGTAATAGGCATAAACACTCTTAAGCTCGCCTCGGATTATGAGGGCATAGGATTTGCCATTCCGATAAACGGCGCACTCCCGATAATCAGGCAGATAATCGAACACGGCGAAGTAGTTGACCGCTCGGACAACAGCTTTGTTTCGAGCGAAGGCATTATAGGAATATCCGCATCAGCCATCTCAGAGAGCGATGCAAATTACTACGGCATACCCAGAGGCGTTCTCGTAGTGCAGATAGACAAGGACAGCAGTGCGGCAAAGGCAGGACTTCGCAGAGGCGATATAATAACCGCTTATAACGGCACGGAGGTGCTCTCCGTACCCGAGCTGAACTCCCTCAAGAGCAAAAACAAGGCGGGCGACACGGTTACCGTTACCGTATATCGCGATTCCGACAGCGACAGCGAGAAGGGTGAGACGTTTGACATCTCCTTCAAGCTCGACGCAGCAAAGTAAACAGCTTTTCCTTCTTTCTATTAATATATTGACGGGAGAGTCGCAGAGAATGTTCTGCGGCTCTTTCGTTTTTTATCGCATCATGCAAATATTTATATTGAAAAATATATGAGTATGGTGTATAATGTAAGCACAGACAAAATTTGAAAGGAAATGCTTAATATGAGTGAAAAAATACTTTACATATCCGAAGGCTCTCTCAGCCTCGGAGTATCGGCGACCGGCGCACAGATAAAGAGCCTGAAGGACGGAAGCGGCAAGGAATATATATGGTGCGGAGATCCCGCCGTATGGCCTAAGACCTGCCCCATCATGTTCCCTATCTGCGGCGGACTTAAAGAGGATGCGTTCTACTACGAAGGAAAGCGCTATTCCCTCGAAAAGCACGGCTTTACGCTGACGCGCGAGTTTGAAGTTGAAAAGCACACGGACAACTCTCTTGTCCTGCTCCTCAAATCAAACGATGAGATAAAGGCGATGTATCCCTTCGACTTCGAGTTTCGCGTATGCTTTACAGTCAAGGACGGCGCAGTTGAAGTCGCTTTTTCCACGACAAACATCGGCACAGGCGATATGTACTACACCACCGGTGCGCATGAAGGCTACTCCTGCCCCGAGGGAATAGAAGCCTACGACGTTGTATTTGACAAAGAGGAAGACCTTTACAGAACGGTGCTTAACGGAAACCTTATCGAGCACAAGACGGAGAAGGTCGAGACAGACGGAAGGGCGCTCCACATGAAGTACAGCCACATGGACAATGACTGTCTCATGTTCTATTCGCCGATTTCACGGGGAGTAAGGCTGCTGAACCGCAACACCGGCAAGGGCGTGCGGGTTGAATTTGAAGACTTTTCGCATCTCGTTCTCTGGACGAAAAAGGGTGCGCCGTATCTCTGCATAGAGCCGTGGAACGGGGTTCCGGACAGAGTTGACTCGGATATGGACATTACGCACAAGGAGAGTATGTTTAAGCTCGAAGCCGGAAAGACGCAGACGTTTGTGCACAGGATAATTCCGATAGTTTAATATGAGAGGCGGAGCGCATAAATGCTCCGCTTTT
>CAJOMW010000111.1 GCA_905235695.1 uncultured Clostridia bacterium
AAAAGCTGTGTTGTTATTGATCCGGCAGGAAGCGATAACGGTGCTTACAAAGTCATATCAAAGCTCGGTTATACCCTCGACGCCGTACTGCTCACTCACTGCCACTATGACCATATATCAGGTCTTGAAGAGCTTCTTTCGCACTATGACGGCGGAAGCGTTCCGGTATATGCGTCCGAATATGAAAAAGAATACTTCACGGATACCTCGCTGAATCTCTCGCCAATGTTTGGCCTGAGCTACGTCTATACCGGAGACGTTGCGCCTCTTAAAGACGGAGACGTAATAAAAGCCGGCGGCACAGAATTTAAGGTGCTCCATACACCCGGGCACACAAGGGGTTCGTATGCTATATATCTAGCGACGTCATATTCTCCGGCGACACTCTTTTTGCCGGCAGCATCGGAAGAACGGACTTCAAGTATGGAGATATTTCGGCAATGATGAGCTCTCTCGGAAGGTTAAAGGCTCTGAAAGGGGAGTATACGGTATACCCCGGACATGACGAGCCGACAACTCTTGAGAGAGAAAAGGCGTATAACGCTTATATGCAATGAAAAACAAGAGACTTCTGGTAAACGATTTTCTGCTTCTTGCGTTTTTCGTCGTCCTGTTTGCCGTCACAGCGTTTTTTATTTACGGAAGCGGCACGGACGGAGCATACGTTATAGAAGTGTACTGCGGCAATACCGTCGAAGCAGTTTTCAGCCCGGATACGGACACGGTCTACAAGCTTAACAATGCAGACGTAGTGGTTGAAATAATCGGCGGCGAAGCATACGTCTCACACTCGGACTGCGCGGACAAGCTGTGCGTCGGTTCTGCGCATATTACCGGCACATCTCCCGACGGTGCAAGCATAGTATGCCTTCCGAATAAGGTTGCCGTTGTAAAGAGAACAAGCATGGGTGAAGGGAAGGAGGTCGATCTCGTTGCGGGATAGGTCTTCTTTAAAGAAAATAGCTGTGTGCGGCGTCTTTGTCGCACTCTCGGCGGTCACCGGACTGCTCGAATCGTTTCTTCCGCTTGAGCTTCTTATACCGCTTCCCGGCGTGAAGCTCGGAATTGCCAATATATTTATAACTGCGGCGTATTATGTGCTCGGCCCCTTATATGCTTTTGCCGCGGCACTTCTCAAGGTCATCATCGTATTCCTTTTCAGCGGAAACTCCGTATCGCTTGCGCTCTCCGCGTCGGGAGCCGCCGTGTCGTTTGTCGCTCTTATGATTTCAATGAGAACATACGGAAAAGTTTTTTCGTTTATAGGTATATCGGTGCTTTCCGCCGTGTTTCACGGCATGGGGCAGGCGCTTGCGGCGCTGCTTATTGTAGGTTCGCCGATTCTGTTTTACATTCCCGTCCTCGGAGCGGCTTCTGCTGTCACAGGGGCGCTTACAGGCGTGCTTATGAATCTTATCATTCTCAATATAAACTCGTATCTGAAATCTAAGGTGCTGTGATATGAAAAAATTACTGCTCGTATGCGCTTTGCTTTTTGTACTTTTGATGTCCTTTTCATGTACTGATAAAAGTGATTACAATACCTACGAATTTTTCTGCATGGATACTTTTATAACGCTCAGCGGAGAAAATATCAGTAAAGACGATTTCAGAGAGATAGAGAATTATTTGACGGAACTTGACGCAATGCTGTCAAGGACAAATGAAGAGAGCGAAATATATGCGCTCAATCACTCAAAATCTCTTGAATTATCATTTACTGCGGCGGATATTCTTTCAAAAGCCGCCGATGTTTCCGAAAATACCGGAGGCGCTTATGATATGTGTATGGGACTTATAAGCGAGCTTTGGGATATTACAGGTAAAAAGTATGTTCCGACGGATAAAGAGATCGAGGAGCGTCTTATATATTGCGATTATGACGGCGTTACAGTCGCAGGAAACGTTGCCGAAAAAGACTTTGAGGAGACGGTCATAGACCTCGGCGGCTCGGCAAAGGGATATGCCGCACAGCTTGCGATAGAAAAGCTGAAGGATATGGGCATAGAAAACGCCATGATAAGCCTTGGCGGAAATATTGCGCTCACAGGTCACTCAAAGAGCAGGGAAGACGTGTGGAGGGTAGGCGTAAAGAATCCGTTTTATCCCGAGGAAATCGCCGGATACGTTGACTTTACCGACAAAATAATTGCCGTATCGGGCGACTATGAGAGGTATTTTGAGCGAGACGGAAAGCTATATCACCACATTTTTGATCCCAAGACGGGCAGACCTGCGGATACCGGAATCAAAAGCGTTGCCGTAATTTCCGAAGACGGACTTGAAGCTGACGCACTGTCAACCGCTCTCTTTGTTATGGGAAAAGATGAGGCTCTCGAGTTCTATAAAAAGAATATTTATGATTTTGAGGCGATAATATTCACCTATGACGGAAGCATTTTTCTTACTGACGGCATAAAAGGTGAATTTGAGCTTATAGACGGCGCAAAATATAAAGATAATATAAGTTTAAAAATATCTGAGTAGCGAAAGGCGGTTTTTATGTCAAAGTATTTTAAAATTACACTGATTGCCGTAACCATGCTTTTGGCGCTTGTATTTGCGCTTTCGTCATGCACGAAGGATGAAGAGACTATTTCGGGTGAGATAATTGAAAGCGGAGAAGAAACCGATCTCGACGAAACGGTCGATGAGGTAACTGAATTTCAGGAGAAATACAATGCGGAGTTCCCGGATAACAATATATATTTGGTCTACTTTTCCGAGAAAGACGCAATTGACGAAATAAGAGCCGAGCGCTCGGATTCTGAATATCTTACCGAATATAATTATGCCGAGCTGTTTGCCGACAGCATGATAAACGAGGACTTTGAGACGCTTGCCTCCCTCGTTTCTGACGAGTACGTAACGGTGAGCACAGACACTGTTTCCGCAGAGCTTAAGAATATTCTGTATCAGACACATAATTTTTCTTTTCCTCTTGCTTTGGAAAAAAGCGGAAATGACACAGATAATATACTGAACAGAAAATTTTATGATGAACTAACCGAGTCCGTTTCGTATATCGTAACTTTCAATGTGCTGAATGCAGGCGGCAGCCATAACTTCTCAGACGGAGACAATTCAAAGGTCTTATTTGTACAGCCCGATGAATTTCTTCCCGGCGAATGCAGATTTTACTTTGCGAACCCCAATTTCATTGACAAATATAACGCTTACACCTATCTTCCCGTTAAAATCAGGGAGTCCATATACGTCCTCGATGCCGGGTATTCTTTGACAGAAGGCAAGCATTACGTCAAGGATCTGAAGGACAGCATTGCCGACAAGGTGCTTGAATATCTGCAATATTCACTGGAGAGCGAGGTCGTTTCTCTTACAGGCGTCAATGAGTTCCTTTCTTCGCATTTTGACGGCGTATCAGAGCTTAACGCAAACGATTTGAAGGACAAGATAAATACTTTATATTTTGACGCTGAAGGCATAGACTATTCATTGCTTGACAGAAACGATGACACGGCGCTATACGGACTTGCCCCTCACGGCGAGCTTTCGTACAAGTGCTCGGTAGGAGACGTGGAGTACGGCAGGTACGACACCACCGTAAAGATAAATTTCTATGCGGACGCGGCAAAGCTCATTCCGGTAAAAACCGTTACCTTCACCTTTGATTCCGAAAGCGGCGATAAACTCACGGGCATAGAGGTAGAAAAGCTAAACGACGCTGAGCCCTACGGCGTTCAGTTTTAACCGATTATAAATAAGTATCCGGAGCCGCTGCTCCGGATATTTTTATGCATAAATAAGGACTTCCTTACAATTTTGGAAGCCCTTTTAATTTATATCAGAAAATTTCAGTACGGTTTTTGCCGGAAATTCCGCCTACAAGCTCATTCATCTCTTTTTTGCTCGTTACACGCCTTGCCTTTTCTATAACAGCTCTCTTTTCATCCATTGACATTGCCGAAAAAGCTTCGAGCGCATGTGTATTTTGAGCAAGTGCCATTGAAAATCCCATCGGAATATCGCCTTCGGTATAATTGTTATTCATCCTTACACATCCTTTCAAAACAGCTTATGCTTAGTATACGCTGTCTTTTGAGGAATATGCAATTTGTCATTTCAACAGCTCTTTTAAAAGCAGTGGATTCGGGACGAGCGCAGAAAAGTCTCTGCCGTATTCTATGAAAATGCGCACGAGCGTCGAGCTTATCTCCGAATATTTCGGCTCAGCCGGCAGAAGTAATGTTTCAATGTGCTCACCGCTCGAATACCTTGCTA